>NZ_JBELMH010000045.1:0-27471 GCF_042096055.1 Citreimonas sp.
GGACGTGACCATCGACGCGATCCCGGCCTACAACATCACCGAGGGGCGCACCGACTTCCATCCCGAGGGGCGCGACAACGGCTACGTGCTGACGATGGGCGATTTCCGCGTCTACATCTCGGGCGATACCGAGGACATCCCCGAGATGCGCGCGCTCGAGGATATCGACCTGGCCTTTGTGTCGATGAACCTGCCGTTCACGATGGACGCCGAATCCGCTGCCAGCGCGGTGCAGGAATTCGCGCCGACCTACGTCTACCCGTACCATTACCGCGGCCGCGACGGCGGCACGCAGGACCCCGAGGCCTTCGCCGAGATGGTCGGCGACGCGTCGGAGGTGATGATGGGCGAATGGTACGCGCCTGGCGAGCTCGACGGCTGACGGCCGGCCTGTGCGCCCGCGTGCGCGAGGATCGCATCAAGACCAGGGGGGGGGGCGCGATCGGTCGCGCCCCCTCGTGCTTTCGGAGGCCTTGAACGGACGGGCGGCGGCGGCTATACGCCCCCGGTGCCCCTTTCGGGGCCGAATCCGTATCAACACCATGCCGTGGGCAGCCCAGTTCGCTTCGGGGCTGCATCCGGCGAAGGAGAAGCGACATGAAACTCAACGAACTGCGCGACAACGACGGCGCCACCCGCACGAAAAAGCGGCTTGGACGTGGCCCGGGCTCGGGCAAGGGCAAGATGGGTGGCCGTGGTATCAAGGGTCAGAAATCCCGTTCGGGCGTGGCCATCAACGGCTACGAGGGCGGCCAGATGCCGCTCTACCAGCGTCTGCCCAAGCGCGGCTTCAACAACTACAACCGGCGTGACTACGCGGTGGTGAACCTGGGCATCCTCCAGAAGTTCGTCGACGCGGGCAAGCTGGACGCCAAGGCCGAGCTGGACGAGGATGCGCTGGTCGCTTCGGGCGCCGTGCGCCGCAAGCGCGACGGCATCCGGGTGCTGGCCAAGGGCGAGCTGACGACCGCGCTGAAGCTGTCGGTCACCGGCGCCAGCAAGGCCGCGATCGACGCGGTCGAGAAGGCCGGCGGCAGCCTGTCGGTCAAGACCGCGGCGGAATAAACGGGTTGTGAGCGGGTCTCGGCCCGCTTACATCTGCCCACAGTTTTCCCGTAAACGCCGCCGACGCCGGGACGCGCTCGGCGGCGTTTCATTGACAGAGAGATCCGCATGGTATCCGCAGCAGAGCAAATGGCCGCCAACACAAGCTGGTCGGCGCTTGGCAAGGCCACAGACCTGCGCAACCGCATCCTGTTCACGCTGGGCCTGCTGATCGTCTACCGCATCGGCACCTTCCTGCCCGTTCCGGGCATCGACGGCGGCGCGCTGCGGGACTTCGTCGACCAGGCGGGCAGCGGCATCGCCGGCATGGTGTCGATGTTCACCGGCGGCGCGCTGGGACGCATGGGGATCTTCGCCCTGGGCATCATGCCCTACATCTCGGCCTCGATCATCGTGCAGCTGCTGACGGCGATGGTGCCGCGGCTCGAGCAGCTGAAGAAAGAGGGCGAGCAGGGGCGCAAGAAGATCAACCAGTACACCCGCTACGGCACGGTGCTGCTGGCGACCTTCCAGGCCTACGGGCTGGCCGTCAGCCTCGAGGCGGGCGATCTCGTGACCGATCCGGGCTGGTACTTCCGCGCGTCCTGCGTGCTGACGCTGGTCGGCGGCACCATGTTCCTGATGTGGCTGGGCGAGCAGATCACCAGCCGCGGCGTCGGCAACGGCATCTCGCTGATCATCTACGTGGGCATCATCGCCGAGGTTCCGGCGGCGCTGGCGCAGTTCTTCGAGAGCGGCCGCTCGGGCGCGATCAGCCCGGCGCTGATCGTGGGCGTGATCCTGATGGTCGCGGCCCTGTTCACCTTCGTGGTGTTCATGGAGCGATCCCTCAGGAAGATCACGATCCAGTACCCGCAGCGCCAGGTCGGCATGAAGATGACCCAGGCGCAGACCAGCCACCTGCCGGTCAAGGTCAACCCCGCGGGCGTCATCCCGGCGATCTTCGCAAGCTCGCTGCTGCTCCTGCCGACGACGATCTCGACCTTCGCGGGCGAGGGCACGTCCGGCCCGGTCATGTCCACGATCCTCGCGTATTTCGGCCCCGGCCAGCCGCTTTACCTGCTGTTCTTCGCCGGCATGATCGTGTTCTTCGCGTACTTCTACACGTTCAACGTGGCGTTCAAGCCCGACGACGTGGCCGACAACCTCAAGAACCAGAACGGCTTCGTGCCCGGGGTGCGGCCCGGCAAGAAGACGGCCGAGTATCTCGAATACGTGGTCAGCCGGGTGCTGGTGCTGGGCTCGGCCTACCTGGCGGCGGTCTGCATGCTGCCGGAGGTGCTGCGGGCGCAATATGCCATTCCGTTCTACTTCGGCGGCACCTCGGTGCTGATCGTGGTCAGCGTGGGCATGGACACCATCCAGCAGGTGCAGAGCCACCTTCTGGCGCATCAATACGAAGGCCTCATCCAGAAGTCGCAGCTGCGCGGCAAGGGCAAGGGGCGGAAGAAACGGGGGGCACCGGCCAGACGATGAACATCATACTTCTCGGACCGCCGGGGGCGGGCAAGGGCACGCAGGCCAAGTTCCTGGTCGACGAACACGGGCTGACGCAGCTGTCGACCGGCGACATGCTGCGCGAGGCCAAGGAAAGCGGCACGGAGATGGGCAAGCGCGTCGCCGAGGTGATGGCGCGCGGCGAGCTGGTCACCGACGAGATTGTCATCGGCCTGATCCGCGAGAAGCTCGAGGCCGGCGGCCGCGGCTTCATCTTCGACGGCTTCCCGCGCACGCTGCCGCAGGCCGACGCGCTGGCCGAGCTGCTGCAGGAGGAAGGCCAGAAGGTCGACCACGTGATCGAGCTGCGCGTCGACGACGAGGCGCTGGTGCAGCGCATCGCCGGACGGTCCACCTGCGCCAATTGCGGCGAGGTCTACAACGACACGACCAAGCCGATCCCTGAGGACGGCAAGTGCGCCAAGTGCGGCGGGACCGAGTTCAAGCGCCGCGCGGACGACAACGAGGAAAGCCTGCGCAAGCGGCTGATGGAATACTACAAGCAGACCTCGCCGCTGATCGGCTACTACTACGTCAAGGGCCAGCACGAGGTCGTGGACGGCCTGGCGGACATCGAGTCGGTCAAGGCCGCGGTCAACGCCAAGCTGACCTGAGGGGCTGCGGCGCGGGCCCGTGCGGAGTGCTTCGCGCGGCCGCCCGCCACCGTCCCGGCGCGCCGCCGAGGCCATTTCCCGGCCCCGCGCGCTTTGCCCTTGACGGCGGAATCGAATCCTCCTAGGCACCGGCATCTCTAGCAAGAGTTAAAGTGTTTCGGCGTGGCTTGATCCATGCCGCGGACCGATCCGATCAGCAAAGCCCGACGGCGCCCGCCTCGGGCCGTAGTTGTGAAAAAAGGGCCTGGCGTTACGGGCTCGCAACGAAAAGGAAGATTACGTGGCACGAATTGCCGGCGTCAACATCCCGACCCACAAGCGCGTTCCGATCGCGCTCACCTACATCCACGGCATCGGCCCCGCCGCCGCCAAGGAAATCTGCGCGGCCGTCAACATCGACGAGTCCCGCCGCGTCAACGAGCTGTCCGACGCCGAAGTGCTTGCCATGCGCGAACACATCGACGCGAACCTGACGGTCGAAGGCGACCTGCGCCGCGAAGTGCAGATGAACGTCAAGCGCCTGATGGACCTGGGCAGCTACCGCGGCCTGCGCCATCGTCGCAACCTCCCCGTGCGCGGTCAGCGCACGCACACCAACGCTCGCACGCGCAAAGGCCCCGCGAAGGCCATTGCCGGCAAGAAGAAGTAAGGGAGGCACACAGATATGGCACGCGATACTCGCCGCACCGCCGGCAAGAAGAAGGTCTCGAAGAACATCGCCACGGGCGTGGCGCATGTGAACTCGACCTTCAACAACACCAAGATTCTGATCTCGGACGTCCAGGGCAACGCGATCTCCTGGTCGTCCGCCGGCACGATGGGTTTCAAGGGCTCGCGCAAGTCGACGCCCTATGCAGCCCAGCTGGCCGCAGAAGACGCCGGCAAGAAGGCCGCCGAGCACGGCATGAAGACCCTCGAGGTCGAAGTGCAGGGCCCGGGCTCGGGCCGCGAAAGCGCGCTGCGCGCTCTGGCGGCCGTCGGCTTCAACATCATGTCGATCCGTGACGTGACGCCGATCGCGCACAACGGCTGCCGTCCGCCGAAGCGCCGCCGGGTCTGATCTTCCGGATTTCCGACCTTGGGGGCGGGCTGTTTTAGCCCGTCCCCGACACGTTTTTTTGAACCTCGGGCGTCTCGCCGCTAACGGACATGGGCGGCGGGGCAGGAATGGAGGGAGCAGCATGATCCATAAGAATTGGGCCGAATTGATCAAGCCGACCGCGCTTGACGTCAAGCCGGGCGCGGACCCCACGCGGCAGGCGACGCTGATCGCCGAGCCGCTCGAGCGCGGCTTCGGCCTGACGCTGGGCAACGCGCTGCGCCGCGTCCTGCTGTCGAGCCTTCAGGGCGCCGCGATCACCAGCGTGCAGATCGACAACGTCCTGCACGAGTTCTCGTCCGTGGCGGGCGTCCGCGAGGACGTCACCGACATCATCCTCAACCTCAAGCAGGTCAGCCTGCGGATGGAGGTCGAGGGGCCGAAGCGCCTGTCGATCAACGCCAAGGGCCCCGGTGTCGTCACCGCCGGCGACATCAGCGAGAGCAACGGGATCGAGGTGCTGAACCGCGATCACGTGATCTGCCACCTCGACGAGGGCGCGGAAGTCTACATGGAGCTGACGGTGAATACCGGCAAGGGCTACGTGTCGGCCGACAAGAACAAGCCCGAGGACGCGCCCATCGGGCTGATCCCGATCGACGCGATCTACTCGCCCGTGAAGCGCGTCAGCTACGATGTCACGCCCACCCGCGAGGGCCAGGTGCTGGACTACGACAAGCTGACGATGAAGATCGACACCGACGGCTCGGTCACGCCGGACGACGCGATCGCCTACGCGGCGCGCATCCTTCAGGACCAGCTGTCGATCTTCGTCAACTTCGACGAGCCCGAGGCGGCCAGCCGCCAGGAAGACGAGGACGGGCTGGAATTCAACCCGCTCCTGCTCAAGAAGGTGGACGAGTTGGAACTGTCGGTGCGTTCGGCCAACTGCCTGAAGAACGACAACATCGTTTATATCGGCGACCTGATCCAGAAGACCGAGGCCGAGATGCTGCGCACGCCGAACTTCGGCCGCAAGTCGCTCAACGAGATCAAGGAAGTGCTGTCGGGCATGGGTCTGCACCTCGGCATGGACGTCGAGGACTGGCCGCCGGACAACATCGAGGACCTGGCCAAGAAGCTGGAAGACAGCTTCTGAGCAAGAAGGGGCCCGTCGCCGCGCAGATCGGAGCGGGCCCCACCCACCCACCCGCCGCGCTCCGATCTGCGCGGCGGACGGGCCAGACCGGGCATCGCGCCCCAAGGTGAGCCGCTGACACGCATCGGTGGCCGGACAAAGCAAAACCGCCCGTAGAGGGCAGACGGAGTAAGACACATGCGTCACGCAAAAGGCTATCGCCGCCTCAACCGCACCCACGAGCACCGCAAGGCGCTGTTTTCCAACATGGCCGGCTCGCTCATCGAGCACGAGCAGATCAAGACCACGCTGCCCAAGGCCAAGGAACTCAAGCGGGTCATCGACAAGCTGATCACGCTGGGCAAGCGCGGCGACCTGCACGCCCGCCGCCAGGCGGCCGCGCAGCTGAAGGAAGACAAGGACGTCGCCAAGCTGTTCGACGTGCTCGGCCCGCGCTACGCCGAGCGTTCGGGCGGCTATTGCCGCGTCCTGAAGGCTGGTTTCCGCTATGGCGACATGGCGCCGATGGCGATCATCGAACTGGTCGACCGCGACACAGACGCCAAGGGCGCCGCCGACCGCGCGCGCATCGAGGCCGAGGAGAACGAAGAGGCGTAAGCCCTTCGTCACCGGAATTCCGCAAAGGCCCCGCCGGATTGGCGGGGCCTTTCGCGTTTCGGGGGCAGCCTTGCATCGGCGCGCCGGCGCGGACATATCGGGGCGGTGTTCCCAACCGCGCGAGGCCGCCCATGGCCGATCTCTTCGACCGCACCGCCGATGCGCCGCGCCCGCTGGCCGACCGGCTGCGCCCGGCCGCCCTGTCCGAGGTCATCGGCCAGAGCCAGGTGATCGGTCCCGACGCGCCGCTGGGGGTGATGCTGGCGTCGGGGGCGCTGTCGTCGATCGTGTTCTGGGGGCCGCCGGGGGTGGGCAAGACCACCATCGCGCGGCTGCTGGCGGACGAGACGCAGCTGCACTTCGTCCAGATCAGCGCGATCTTCTCGGGCGTGGCCGAGCTGCGCAAGGTCTTCGACGCGGCGCGCGCGCGACGGCGCGACGGGCAGGGCACGCTGCTGTTCGTCGACGAGATCCACCGCTTCAACAAGGCGCAGCAGGACAGCTTCCTGCCGCACATGGAGGACGGGACGATCCTGCTGGTGGGCGCGACCACCGAGAACCCCAGCTTCGAGCTGAACGCGGCGCTTCTGTCCCGTGCGCAGGTGCTGGTGCTGCAGCGGCTGGGGCACGAGGACCTCGAGGCGCTGGCCGCGCGGGCCGAGGCGGTGACCGGCAAGACGCTGCCGCTGGACGCGCAGGCGCGTGCGGCTCTGATCGGCATGGCGGACGGCGACGGGCGCGCGCTGCTGAACCTGGTCGAGCAGATCCTGGCGTGGAAGATCGACGCGCCGCTGGATGCCGCCGCGCTGTCGACGCGGCTGATGCGCCGCGCGGCGCAATACGACAAATCGGGGGACGCGCATTACAACCTGATCTCGGCACTGCACAAATCCGTGCGCGGCTCCGACCCGGACGCCGCGCTCTACTGGTTCGCGCGGATGCTCGATGCCGGCGAGGACCCGCGGTACCTCGCGCGGCGGATCACGCGCATGGCGGTCGAGGATATCGGCCTCGCCGACCCGCAGGCGCAGGCGGTCTGCCTGCAGGGCTGGGAGACCTACGAGCGGCTGGGCAGCCCCGAGGGGGAGCTGGCGATCGCGCAGGCGCTGGTCTACCTCGCGCTCGCGCCGAAATCGAACGCGGTCTATGCCGGCTACAAGGCGGCGCGGCGCGCGGCGAAATCGACCGGAAGCCTGATGCCGCCCAAGCACATCCTCAACGCGCCCACGAAGCTGATGAAGGACGAGGGCTACGGCAAGGGCTACGCTTACGACCACGATGCCGAGGACGCGTTTTCGGGGCAGGACTACTTTCCCGAGAGCCTGGAGCGGCCGGCCTTCTACGAACCGGTCGAGCGCGGGTTCGAGCGGGATCTGCGCAAGCGGCTCGAGTATTTCGCGAAGCTGCGCGCGCAGCGCGGGTCCTGAGGCATTCTGACGGGCCCGATTGGTCGCGGGGCCATAGCCCTTGGCTTGACAACGACCCGGCAAACCGCGACACGGCGCGATCATGACACCCCTTCTGCAAGTCGCTCTCGGCGGCGCCCTCGGCGCCTCGGCCCGGTATCTGACCGGGATCGCGGCCCTGCGCCTGCTGGGTGCGGGCTTTCCCTGGGGCACGCTGATCGCGAACGTCGCGGGGTCCTTCGCGATGGGGCTTCTGGTGGTCGCGGCGACGCAGGGCGAAAGCCGGCTGGGGCCCTTTCTGCTGACCGGCCTGCTGGGCGGGTTCACCACGTTTTCGGCTTTCTCGCTGGATGCGGTATCGTTGTTCGAACGCGGCCAGGCGGGGCTGGCGGCGGCCTATGTCGCGGCCTCGGTCGCGCTGTCGCTGGCCGCGCTCTTCGCCGGCCTCGCGCTATTCCGGGGGATCGCTTCATGAGCGGCGTGCAGACCATCACCGTGGCCGAAGGCGACGCCGACCAGCGGCTGGACCGCTGGCTGAAGCGCAACTTCCCGCAGCTTCAGCAGGGCCGGATCGAGAAGATGTGCCGCAAGGGCGAGCTGCGCGTCGATGGTGGCCGCGTGAAGGCCGCCACGCGGCTGGAAGCCGGCCAGCAGGTGCGCATCCCGCCGCTGCCCGAGCCGGGCTCCAAGCCCGAGCCGTCGCGCCCGCAGGTCACGGGTGACGACGCGCAGATGATGCGCGACGCGGTTCTGTGGAAGGACGAGCACATCATCGCGATCAACAAGCCGCCGGGCCTGCCGACGCAGGGCGGCACCGGGCAGACCCGCCACGTCGACGGGCTGGCCGAGGCGCTGCGCTACGATTTCGAGGACAAGCCGCGGCTGGTGCACCGGCTCGACAAGGACACGTCGGGCGTGCTGCTTCTGGCGCGCACGCGTGCCGTGGCCGCCGGGCTGACCGCCGCGATCCGCCATCGCCAGACGCAGAAGATCTACTGGGCGCTCGTCGCCGGCGTGCCCGTGCCGTACTTGGGCGAGATCCGGTACGGCCTGGTGAAGGCGCCCGGCCACGGCAAGGCCGGCGAGGGCGAGAAGATGCGCGCCGTACACCCCTCCGAGATGGACTCGACCCCCGGCGCCAAGCGCGCGCATACGCTTTATGCGACGCTCTACCGGGTCGCGAGCCGCGCGTCCTGGGTGGCGATGGAGCCGCTGACCGGGCGCACGCACCAGCTGCGCGCGCACATGGCCGAGATCGGGCACCCGATCATCGGCGACGGCAAGTATGGCGGCTCGGGACAGGAGAACCTGGGCGACGGCTGGGGCGCGCAGCTGGGGGGCATCATCTCGAAGAAGCTGCACCTGCACGCGCGCCGGATGCAGTTCCGCCACCCGGTCACCGGCAAGATGATCACCGTGACGGCGCCGCTGCCCGAGCACATGGCGCAAAGCTGGGAAACCCTCGGCTGGGCCGAGGACATCGCCGCCGAAGACCCGTTCGAGAAGCTGCGATGACCGGCGGCGCGGACAGGCTGAAGCTGGTGATCTTCGACGTCGACGGCACGCTGGTCGACAGCCAGGCCGACATCCTCGAGTCGATGGCCACCGCCTTCTCCGCGATCGGCCGCGAGGCGCCGTCGCGCGGCGCGGTGCTCGAGATCGTCGGCCTGTCGCTGCCGCAGGCGATGGGCCGGCTGGTCCCCGACGCCACCGAGACCGAGCACGCCCGCCTGGTCGAGACCTACAAGGACCGCTACGCCGAGTTGCGGCGCACCGGCACGCCAGGGAACTCGCCGCTCTATCCCGGCATGTCCGGGCTGGTTCAGGCGCTTAACGCCAGCGACTCGGTGCTGCTGGGGATCGCCACGGGCAAGTCGCGCCGGGGGCTCGACGCCCTGCTGGGCAGCCTCGACCTGGGGCGCTTCTTCGTGACAACGCAGGTCGCCGACGACCATCCGTCCAAGCCGCACCCGTCGATGGTGCTGGCGGCGCTGGCCGAGGCCGGAGTCGAGCCCGGCGACGCCGTCATGGTGGGCGACACCAGCTTCGACATCGAGATGGCTCAGGCGGCGGGCGTGCGGGCGATCGGTGTGGCCTGGGGCTATCACGACGCCACGCGCCTGACCGGCGCCGACCGCGTGGTCTCGGACGCGCTGGCGCTCGGCGGCGCCATCACCGACATGCTGGAGATCGCACCATGAGCGAATGGGCCCCGCGCCGCTTCTGGCAAGATGCGCAGACCGTGCCCGCCGAGGGCGGCCATACCGTGACGCTGGACGACAAGCTGGTGCGCACTCCCGCCAAGGCGGCGCTGATCGTGCCGACGCAGCCGCTGGCCGAGGCGATCGCCGTCGAGTGGATGGCGCAGGGCGAGCTCATCGATCCGGGCAGCATGCCGTTCACGCGCATGGCGAATTCGGCCATCGACAAGGTCGTGCCGCAGCGCGCCGAGGTCGCCGACATGCTGGCCGCCTACGGCGATGCCGACCTGCTGTGCTACCGCGCCGAGGCGCCCGACGCGCTGGTCGCGCGCCAGCAGGAGCAGTGGGACCCGATGCTCGACTGGGCGGCGGAGGCGTTGGGCGCGCGGCTGCAGGCCCGCAGCGGCGTGATGCACGTTCCGCAAGCGCCCGACGCGCTGCGGCTTCTGGCGGCGCAGGTGCATGATCTCGATGCGTTCGCGCTGGCGGCCTTTCACGATCTCGTGTCGCTGAGCGGGTCGCTGGTGCTGGGTTTCGCCGCCACGCACGGCGCCCGCGACGACGAGACGCTGTGGGCGCTGTCGCGGCTGGACGAGACCTGGCAGCAGGAACAATGGGGCGCGGACGAAGAGGCCGAGGAGGTCGCGCGGATCAAGCACGACGCCTTCCTGCACGCCGCGCGCTTCTACCGGTTGGCCGCGGGCGACGCGTCCGATAGAGGCGCTTGATCTCGCGGCACTTTGAGGGCGGCTGCCGTCATACCGGGCATCTCGGGTTGACGATCCGGCTTGAATCCGCCCAAACTCCGGATCACCGAACCGGGACCCGGAAGGTACGAGACCCTTCGGGGGCTCCTAAACCGCGACGACGCGGGATAAAACAGGAAGAGGTTGAAATGAAAAAATCCGTATTTCTCGGCGCTCTGACGGTGGCGGGCCTTGCGGCCGGCGCATCGGCAGCCGCGACGCTGGATGACGTGAAGGCACGCGGCACGCTGAATTGCGGCGTGACCACCGGGCTTGTCGGCTTCGCCGCGCCCAACGCCGAGGGCGAGTGGGAAGGTTTCGACGTGGCCGTGTGCCGTGCCGTCGCCGCCGCCGTGCTGGGCGATCCGACCGCGGTCGAATTCGTGCCGACCACCGGCAAGACGCGCTTCACAGCGCTCGCCTCGGGCGAAATCGACCTGCTGGCGCGCAACACCACCTGGACGTTCTCGCGCGACAACGATTTGAAGTTCGAATTCGTCGGGATCAACTACTACGACGGCCAGGGCTTCATGGTCCCGCGCGAGCTGGGCATCTCCTCGGCTCAGGAGCTGGACGGCGCGACCGTCTGCATCCAGACCGGCACCACGACCGAGCTGAACCTCGCGGACTTCTTCCGCGCCAACAACATCAGCTACGAGCCGGTCCCGATCGAGACCAACGCTGAGGCGCAGCCGCTGTACCTGGAAGGCGCCTGTGACGTCTACACGACCGACGCGTCCGGCCTTGCCGCGACCCGCGCCGCGTTCGAGAACCCGGGCGATCACGTGATCCTGCCCGAGATCATCTCGAAAGAGCCGCTGGGCCCGCTGGTCCGGCACGGCGACAACGACTGGGGCGACATCGCCCGCTGGACGCTGAACGCGCTGATCGCGGCCGAAGAATACGGCGTGACGTCGGCCAACGTCGAGGAACTGGCCGAGGGCACCGACAACCCCGAGGTCAACCGCCTGCTCGGCACCGAGGGCAACCTGGGCGAGATGATCGGCCTCGACGCTGACTGGGCCGTCCGTGCCATCGCGGCCGGCGGCAACTACGGCGAGCTCTTCGAGAAGCACATCGGCGAGAGCACCCCGATCGGCCTGTCGCGCGGCCTGAACGCGCAGTGGACCGAAGGCGGCCTGCTCTACAGCCCGCCGTTCCGCTAAGATACGACGGAGGGGGGCGCGGTTCGGCCGCGCCCTTTCTCTATCAGACATCCGAAACGCCGAGTTCGGGTCCATGCCAACCGCAGAGCGGGCAAACCGCCGGCAGGACCTTCGTGCGGACCACCAGGGAATAAAACATGGCAACCTTGTCCGACCCGCCGTCGGAGTCGTTTCAGCTGTCCAAGCTGATCAGCGACACGCGGTACCGTTCGTACACGTTCCAGTTGATCGCGCTGATCGCGCTGATCCTGGTCTTCGCGTATCTGGGCTCGAACCTCGCGAGCAACCTGGCGGATGCGGGGCTGAACATCAGCTTCGGGTTCCTCGGTCAATCCGCGGGTTACGACATCAACCAGGCGCTGATCGAGTACAACAACCAGATGACGCACTGGCGCGCGACGCTGGTGGGCGCGCTGAACACGCTGCTGGTGGCGCTGCTGGGCTGCGTGCTGGCCACCATCATCGGCGTCGTGGTGGGCGTGCTGCGCCTGTCCAAGAACTGGCTGATCGCGCGGATCATGTCGGTCTACGTCGAGATCTTCCGCAACGTGCCGGTGCTGATCTGGATCCTGATCATCTACTTCGTGATGACGGCGGCCATGCCCTCGGCGCGGGACTACCTGGGCGAAGAGCCCGAGCGCAACCTGCTGCTGGGCCTGTTCGCCTTCACCAATCGCGGCGTCTACATCCCGGCGCCGGTCTTCCAGCCGATGGGCTGGGTGGTGCTGGGCGTGTTCCTCGCCTCGATCGTGGCGGCCATCGCCTATCGCCGCTACGCGACCAAGCTGCTCTACGACACGGGCAAGCTGCTGCCGACGGGCTGGCCGACGCTGGCGATCCTGATCCTGCCGGTGCTGATCGCATTCTTCGTGCTGGGCCAGCCGATCGCGCTGGACCGCCCCGACCCGCTGGCCAACCGCTTCAACCTGCAGGGCGGCATTCCGATCTCGGGCGCGTTCATCGCGCTGTGGTTCGCGCTGTCCATCTACACCGCCGCCTTCATCGCCGAGAACGTGCGCGCCGGCATCCTGGCCGTGTCGCGCGGCCAGTCCGAGGCGGCGGCCTCGCTGGGGCTGCGCCCCAAGCGGGTGATGAACCTGGTGATCCTGCCGCAGGCGCTGCGGGTGATCATCCCGCCCGTGATCTCGCAATACCTGAACCTGACCAAGAACAGCAGCCTTGCCATCGCGGTGGGCTACATGGACCTGACCGGCACGCTGGGCGGCATCACGCTGAACCAGACCGGCCGCGCGATCGAGTGCATCCTGCTGCTGATGCTGTTCTACCTGGCGATCAGCCTCGCGATCTCGGCGGTGATGAACGCCTACAACTCGGCCATCAAGCTGAAGGAGCGGTGAGCCCATGTCCGACACGCATGCCGAATCCGTGGCCTATGTCCGGGACACGATGATCCCCGAACAGGCTCCTCCCGTCACCGAGGCGGGGGCCGTCAAGTGGGTCCGCACGAACCTGTTCCCGGACTGGCTGAACGCCATCCTCACCGTCGTCGCGATCTACTTGATCGCGCGGCTGGTGATCGGCGCCTTCCCGTGGTTCGCCAACGGCATCTGGGACGCCTCGTCGCTGGCCGAGTGCCGCGAGATCCTCGACGGCGCCACCGGCGGCTGCTTCGCGGTGCTGGCCGAACGCTGGAACCAGCTTCTGTTCGGCTTCCAGTACCCGACCGAGGAATACTGGCGCCCGGCGCTGGCCTTCGTGCTGCTGTTCGTCGCGGCGCTGCCGCTGCTGTTCTGGATGTATATCCCGTCGCGGCTGCTGATCGTGACTGCGCTCTACCCGTTCGCGGCCTATTGGCTGATCTGGGGCGGCACGATCCTGGCGCCCGCCGTCGCGGCGCTGGGCTTCGTGGCGGCCTACTTCGCCTTCGCGTGGGGCGAGCGGCGCAGCTTCGCCATCGGTCTGGGCGCGGGCGTCGTCGCGGCGTTCCTGACCTGGTTCGTGGGCGGCCTGCTGGTCGACGCGCTGCCGCGCCTGATCGCGCTGCCCGAGGTCGCCAGCCGCAACATGGGCGGCTTCATGCTGAACTTCATCCTCGGGGTGGTCTGCGTGTCGCTGTCGCTGCCGATCGGCATCCTGCTGGCGCTGGGACGGCAGTCGAAGATGCCGATCATCAAGTGGATCTGCGTCGTCTTCATCGAGTTCATCCGCGGCGTGCCGCTGATCACGCTGCTGTTCGTGGCGAACGTGGTGCTTGCGTACTTCTTCCCGCCCGAGACGAACATCGACCTGATCCTGCGCGTCATCATCATGATCACCGCCTTTGCCTCGGCCTACATCGCCGAGGTGATCCGCGGCGGCCTCGCCGCCCTGCCCACGGGTCAGTACGAGGCGGCCGACAGCTTGGGTCTCGACTACCCGCAGGCTATGCGCCTGATCATCATGCCGCAGGCGCTGAAGATCTCGATCCCCGGCATCGTCAACGTCGCCGTGGGCCTGTTCAAGGACACCACATTGGTCTCGATCATCTCTATGTTCGACCTGGTGGGGATGATCCGCGGCCCGATCCTGGCCTCGACCGAATGGAACGGCGTGTACTGGGAGCTATGGGGGTTCGCGATCCTGATGTTCTTCCCGGTCTGCTTCGCGATCTCGAAATACTCGCAATGGCTCGAGCGTCAGCTCGCAACCGATCACCGTTAAGGAGCACGTGTCATGGCCGAAACGGCTCAGATGGAACAACCGACGGACGCCCGCGTCAGCGACGAGGTCGCGATCAGCATCCAGAACATGAACAAGTGGTTCGGCACCTTCCACGTGCTGCGCGACATCGACCTGACGGTCCGGCGGGGCGAGCGCATCGTCATCGCCGGCCCGTCGGGATCGGGCAAGTCGACGCTGATCCGCTGCATCAACGCGCTGGAAGAACACCAGAAGGGCAAGATCGTCGTTGACGGCACGCACCTGACCAGCGACCTCAAGAACATCGACCGCATCAGGTCCGAGGTCGGGATGGTGTTCCAGCACTTCAACCTGTTCCCGCATCTCACGATCCTCGAGAACTGCACGCTGGCGCCGATCTGGGTGCGCAAGACGCCCAAGCGCGAAGCCGAGAAGGTCGCGATGCACTTCCTCGAGAAGGTGAAGATCCCCGAGCAGGCGAACAAGTATCCCGGCCAGCTGTCCGGCGGGCAGCAGCAGCGCGTCGCCATTGCGCGGTCGCTGTGCATGCAGCCGCGCATCATGCTGTTCGACGAGCCGACCTCGGCGCTCGACCCCGAGATGATCAAGGAAGTGCTCGACACCATGGTCGCGCTGGCCGAGGAGGGCATGACCATGCTCTGCGTCACGCACGAGATGGGCTTTGCCCGGCAGGTCGCCAACCGCGTGATCTTCATGGACCAGGGCCAGATCGTCGAGCAGAACGAACCCGAGGAATTCTTCAACAACCCGCAGAACGAGCGGACGAAGCTGTTCCTCAGCCAGATCCTCGGTCACTGAACGCGGCCGGCGCGCCGCGATGGCGGCGCGTCAGCGGGGCAGGTCTGCCGGGATGACGAAGTGCACGACCCGCCCGATGCCGGGCGCGAGGTCGGGCCAGTCGTCCACGTCGAAATCCGCCACCAGCGTCGCACCGGTAGGATAGTCGGCGAACCGATCGTGTTCGGGCGCGTCGTCCACCAGCCACGCGGCGGCCTCGGCGATGTCGGGATTGTGGCCCAGCAGCAGCACGGTCGACCCGGACGCGCCGCGCAGTGCGTCGAGGATATCCTCGGCATCGGCGTCGTATAGCGCGCGCAGGAAACGCGCCGGAGCATCCAGCCCCAGCAGCCCGAATGTCTCGCGCGTGCGGCGTGCGGTGCTGACCAGTGCGGCGTCGGGGATCAGCGACTCGGCGTGCAGCCAGTCGCCGAGCGCGCGTGCCGAGCGGATGCCGCGCGCGTTCAGCGGGCGGTCGTGGTCCGGGGCCTGCAGCGACCAGTCCGACTTGGCGTGGCGCATCAGGACCAGGCGGCGCATCTCAGCGGGCGCGGGGTGGAAGGTTGGACGCCCGGATCAGCGAGCCCGAGCCGTGCTCGGTGAACAGCTCGAGCAGGCAGGCGTTGGGCACGCGGCCGTCGATGATCACCACGCCGCGCACGCCGTCGTAGATCGCCTTCAGCGCGGTTTCGGTCTTGGGGATCATGCCGCCCGAGATGATGCCGTCCTCGGTCATGCGCACGACCTCCTCGGGCTTGAGCTCGGTCACGACGCGGCCCTCGGCGTCCTTGACGCCCGACACGTCCGTCAGCAGCAGCAGGCGGTCGGCCTTGAGCGCGCCGGCGATGGCGCCGGCGGCGGTGTCGCCGTTTACGTTGTAGGTGCCGCGCCCGTCCGGGCCGGTGCCGATCGGGGCCACCACGGGAATGATCCCGGCGGCGAACATGTCGTGCAGCACCTGCGGGTTCATCTGCACCGGCTTGCCGACGAAACCAAGTTCGGGGTCGTCGGGCTCGCACACCATCAGCTCGTCGTCCTTGCCCGACAGGCCGACGGCGCGGCCGTCCTGCTCCATGATGGCCTGGACGATGCGGCTGTTGACCGCGCCGGACAGCACCATCTCGACCACCTCGATGGTGGCCTTGTCGGTCACGCGCTTGCCGCGCACGAACTCGGACTTGATGTTCAGCCGCGCCAGCATGTCGTTGATCATCGGCCCGCCGCCATGCACGACGACCGGGTTCACGCCGACCTGCCGCATCAGCACGATGTCGCGGGCGAACTCGGCCATCGCGGTGTCGTCGCCCATGGCGTTGCCGCCGAACTTCACCACCACGATCGCGCCGGTGTAGCGTTGCAGGTAGGGCAGCGCCTCGGACAGGGTGCGGGCGGTTGCGATCCAGTCGGTGTTCATGCTGCGTTGTCTCATGTGGGCCTCGCGTTTCGTCTGCACCATGCCGCGCGCTGCGGCCGATGGCTAGACTAGCCCGGCGATGATCGCGCGCAGCGTGGCGATGCCGTCGCCCTTCTCGCTGCTGGTCAGGACCAGTTCGGGGTAGGCGGCGGGATGCGCGGCCAGCTTGCCGCGCACCTGGTCGAGGATGCGGTCCTGTTCGGCGCGGCCGACCTTGTCGGCCTTGGTCATCACTACTTGGAAGGGCACGGCCGCGCGGTCAAGCAGGGTCATGATCTCTTCGTCGACGGATTTCACGCCGTGGCGCGTGTCGACCAGCACGAAGGCGCGACGCAGGCTGGCGCGGCCGGACAGGTACGCCTTGAGCAGGCGCTGCCATTGTTCGACCTTCGGCAGCGGCGCGTTGGCATAGCCGTAGCCGGGAAGGTCGACCAGGTAGCGGCTGTCGCCGAGCGCGAAATAGTTGATTTCCTGGGTGCGGCCGGGCGTGTTCGACGCGCGCGCGATCGCCTTGCGGCCGGTCAGCGCGTTGATCAGCGACGACTTGCCCACGTTCGAGCGGCCGGCGAAGCAGACCTCGGTCCGGTCGTCGGGCGGCAGGCCGTCCATCGCCACCACGCCCTTGACGAAGGTGACCTCGCCCGCGAACAGCAGGCGGCCACGCTCGGCCGCGGCCTCGTCCGGCGTCTCGGCCAGTGGGAAGGGCAGGGTGCTCATGCGCGGGTCACCGTGTCGCCGGAGGCGACTTTGCCGTCCGCGATCACCTCGGCATAGACGGCAAAGTCGGTGTGACCCCAGGTCTTGAGCGCGCCCAGCGTGTCGGCATCGATCACGCCGGTGTCGGGGTTGGCTGTGGTGGCCTTGCAGCGGCCGGTGCGTTCGCGCACGCGCAGAACCGCGTCGCCGATCCGGATGTCCTGCCCGACCAGGTCGAACTCTTCCCACGGGGCGAGGCCGTCCAGCCAGATGTTGCCGCGCCAGCGCTGGATCGACAGAGGCTGGCCCAACTGCTGCTCGACCGCGCGGTGCGAGGCGAGACTGCACAGCGCGACCGACGGAAAATCGCTGTCGGTCATGCCGCGTTCTCGCGCCCGGACCACGCGGGTGGAGGCGGCGCGCCCCTCGGGCATCAGCGGGCGCACCCAGTCGATCAGGCGCGCGGCGTCCTCGGCGTCGTCGGGCGCGACCGTCAGGTCGGGCCGGTCCGGGTGGCGCAGGGTGACGGTCGCGGTGTTCTCGTCCAGCGTGCAGGTCACCGCCATCAGCGCGGGCGCCTTGGCGCCGCGGCTGAAGTTCGCGCAGGGCACCCAGGTCGCGCCGTCCGCCTGTGATGTCTCGTGCGCGATCGCCCAGACCCTGTCCCACGGCACGGTCTGCCCCGCCTTGAGGTCCAGGCGCGTCACCCCCTCGCGGCCATGGGCCTTGATTGGGTGGCGCCAGAGCGACGCGACCGTGACGGTCACTTGCCCGTTTCCTTGCCGCGCCTGCGGAAGCTCGACGTGATGTTGCCCAGCACGTTGGGCTTGTACCCCTGGCTGCGCATGATCGCGTATTGCTGCGTGAAGGTGATCACGTTGTTGGCGATCCAGTAGACCACGAGACCGCTGGCGAAGCTGCCCAGCATGAACATGAAGACCCACGGCATCCAGGCGAAGATCACCTGCTGCGTCGGGTCGGTCGGCGCCGGGTTCAGCTTCTGCTGAAGCCACATCGAGACGCCCAGCAGCAGCGGCAGGATGCCGATGAAGATCAGCGCCAGCAGGCTGCCCGGCTCGGGCGCGCCCCAGGGCAGCAGACCGAACAGGTTGTAGATCGACGTCGGATCGGGCGAGGCGAGATCCTGGAACGGGCCGAAGAACGGCGCGTGCCGCAGCTCGAGCGTGACGAAGATCACCTTGTAGAGCGAGAAGAAGATCGGGATCTGCAGCAGGATCGGCAGACAGCCCGAGGCGGGGTTCACCTTTTCCTTCTTGTAGAGGCCCATCATCTCCTGCTGGAGCTTCTGGCGGTCGTCGCCGGCGCGCTCCTTGATCTTCTCCATCTCGGGCTGGAGTTCCTTCATCTTCGCCATCGACACGTAGGACTTGTACGCGAGCGGAAGCAGGATCGCCTTGATCAGCAGCGTCAGGCAGATGATCGACCAGCCCATGTTGCCGATCGTGGCGTTCAGGTAGTGCAGCACGGCGAAGATCGGCTTGGTCAGGAAGAAGAACCAGCCCCAGTCGATGGCGTCGACGAAACGGTCGATGCCGGCGGCCTGGTACTCGCGGATCGTCTCCCACTCCTTCGCGCCGGCGAAGAGCTGCTGGGTGATCTCCTGCGTCTCGCCGGGGGCGACCTGCATCGTCGGCATGACGGATTCGGTCTGGTAGATGTCGCGGGCCTCGTCGTACTTGGCGACCTGCTTGAAGGCGGTGCCGGCGGCGGGGATCAGCGTGGCCATCCAGTAGTGGTCGGTGAACCCGATCCAGCCGTCCTGCGCCACCTGCGTGACCTCGGCGCGCGCGCCCTCGCTGGGCACGACGTCGAAATCGGTCATGTCGTCATAGTCGATCTCGGCCAGCTCGCCGTCGGCCATGGCGATGACGCCCTCGTGCAGGATGAAGAAGTTCTTCAGATCCTCGGGTTGGCCGTGCCGCGCGAGGATGCCATAGGGCGCCAGCGAGACCGTGCTGTCTCCGGTGTTCTCGACCGACTGCGCGATGGTGAACAGGTAGTCGTCGTCGACCGACACGGTGCGGCGATAGATCAGGCCCGACGGGCTTTCCCATCGCATGACCACCGGATCCTCGACGGTCAGTGTGCCGCCCTCGACCACCTCCCACGGGGTGTTGGCGCCCGGCACGTTCTCGGGGGCGGCGCCGGCGCCGGGGGCCCAGCCGTAAAGCGCGTAATAGGGCGTCAGATCGCCGACCGGGTCGAACAGGTGGACGATGTCCGAGTCCTCGTCGGTCGTGACGTTGTAGTCCTTCAGCTTGAGATCGTCGAAGCGCCCGCCCAGCAGCGAGATCGAGCCGGACAGCCGCGGCGTGTCGATCGCCACGCGCGGGGCCTCGGCGGCGGGTTCGACGGCCGTGGTCTCGCCCGATGGGGCGGTGCCGGGGGCCGTGGCGGGGCCGGTGGCGACGCCGGGCGTCACCTCGCCGGTCTCGACCGACTCGATGCCCGCGGGAGCGGTCTGGTCGGTCGGCGTCTCCGGCGGCGGGAACAGCAGGAACCAGACCAGGATGACCGCGAAGCTGAGCGCGGTAGCGATGAGCAGGTTCTTGTTCTGATCGTCCATGGGGACAGCCGCTTTTCCTTTGAGAAACTGCTCGCGGTTCAACCCGCGCAGTCCCCGAAGGTCAAGGGGATTCGACCCCGACGGCCAAAGCGGCGGCACGGCACTTCGACGCGGCCGGGCCCCGTGGCGCAGGGTTGCGTCGCGTCAGGGGGTGCCGCGTCCGAGGCGCTGCGCATCAGCGATCCGGGCGCGGTGGCCACGCGACCATTCCGCCAGCTCGTCGGCGGGCATGGCGCGCACGATGCCGAAGCCCTGGACGTGCCCGCAGCCCAGTTGCGCCAGCAGCGCGTGTTCGCCCACGCTTTCGACCCCTTCGGCCAGCGTGTCGATCTCGAGCCGCTCGGCCAGGCCGAGAATGCCCGCCAGCATGCGACGCTGGCGTTCGTCCCGGTCGACGCGGCTGACATGGCTGCGGTCGATCTTGATGCGGTCGAAGGGCAGCGACGTCAGCGCGGTGAGCGGCGCCTGGCCGGAGCCGAAATCGTCGAGGTCAAGGAAGCAGCCCGTCTTGCCCAGTGCCAGCAGATTCTCGACGATGCGCGCGTCGCGGCCGATCCCCAGCGTGCCCTCGGACACTTCGATGCCCAGGCGCGCAGGCGTCAGGCCGAAGCGGTCCAGCTCCCATTCGATCCGTTCGACGAGGCTTGTGGACGCGAGTTCGCCGCGGGCGATGTTCACGCTGGCGCGGGGGACGTGGATCCCGGTGTCGTCCCAACTGCGCAGCGCGTTCAGGCTGTGCTGCAGCACGATTTCCGTCAGGCGTTCGTGCAACCCCGCCTCTTCCAAGCAACGCAGGAACTGCGCGGGCGGCACGATTCCGCGTTCGGGGTGAATCCAGCGGGCGAGCGCCTCGACCCCGCTGATGTCTCCGGTCGAGGTGCAGATCTGCGGCTGGAACCACGGCTGGATCTGGCCGTTCTCCAGCGCCGCGCGCAGCTCGGTCGTCAGCGTACGTCGAGTGCGGTGATCCTCGGCGATGGTGTCCGACCAGGCGCGGATGGCCGACGGGCCCTGCCGCGCCGCCTCGGTCAGCGCGATCCGTGCCGCGTCGAACAGCCTGTCGCCGGTCGGCGTGCCCGGCAGGCGGGGCGTGGCGCAAAAGCCGACGCTGGCGGCGAACTGGCGCATCGTCGCGTCGCTCGACGCCGGTTCCTCGACCGCGGATTGCAGGCGCGCGCTCATCTGCAGCAGGCTTTCGAGGTCAAGACGCGGAGAGGGGGCGGCCAGCACCATGTACCGGTTATCGCCGATCCGCACCGCGCTGTCGCCACGGCGCAGCAGGCCGCGCAGGCGCATCAGGATCAGCTCGCGCAGCGGTTCGGCATCGGTATCGCCGGATTTGCGCGCGACTTCGGCAAGACCGTCGACCTCGAACAGCAGGCAGGCGGTGCCGAGGCCCGCCGCCTCGGCCTCGCGCACGCGGGAGTCGACGAGGGTGCGCGCGGCGGCGGTGTCTACGATGTCCGCCTGCTGCTCGGCCGCGGAGGGGGCCGGCCCGGCGGTCCCCCAGCCGGCCAGCAGGTACAGCGCGGGCAGCCCGAGGGCGAAAACGACCAGCATCGTCTCGCCCCCCAGCCAGAAGGCTGCCAGGGTCAATGCGGGCACGAAGGCCAGCGCCTGCGGGCCGCGCAGGGCGTGGCGCAACAGGTGCCTGACGCGCAGCACGCGGCCGAACCCCTGCCTGATCCTGCCCGATCTCGAATTTCCGCGCGTCATGGTGCCCGCCTTGCCGTTCACATGGCGGAACGTTAGGCGCCGCTGGTAACCCGCGGCTTAATGATCGTGCTTTTTTGCGTCCAATTCGCCCGGTTCCGCCAGTTCAAGCCCGGCGAAGTCGAACAACTTGGGGTCCAGCATGTGGGACGGGCGCACGTTGGTCAGCGCGCGGAACATGACCTGCCGGCGACCAGGGCTGTTGCGCTCCCACCCGTCGAGGATCTGCTTGACCTGCTGGCGTTGCAACCCGTCCTGGCTGCCGCAGAGGTCGCACGGAATGATCGGGTAGTTCATCGCCTTGGCGAAGCGATCGCAATCGGCCTCGGCCACGTGGGCGAGCGGGCGGTAGAGGAACAGGTCGCCCTCTTCGTTGACCAGCTTGGGCGGCATGGTCGCGACACGCCCGCCATGGAACAGGTTCATGAAGAACGTCTCGAGGATGTCGTCGCGGTGATGGCCCAGCACGACCGCGGAACAGCCTTCCTCGCGTGCGATGCGGTAGAGGTGCCCGCGCCGCAGGCGCGAGCAGAGCGCGCAGAAGGTGCGGCCCGCGGGCACCTTGTCCATCACGATGGAATAGGTGTCCTGGTACTCGATCCGGTGGGGCACCTGCATCCGCTCGAGGAACTCGGGCAGGACCGTGGCGGGAAAGCCGGGCTGGCCCTGGTCGAGGTTGCAGGCCAGCAGCTCGACCGGCAGCAGGCCGCGCCACTTCAGCTCGTACAGGATCGCGAGCAGGGTGTAGCTGTCCTTGCCGCCCGACAGGCAGACCAGCCATTTCGGCGGCGGGGCGTCCGGGTCGCGACGCTCGACCATGCCGTACTGGTCGATCGCCTCGCGCACGTTCTGGACGATGCGCTTGCGCAGTTTCTTGAACTCGGTGGTCTTGGGGGCACCGTGGAACAGCGGATGGATGTCTGAGGCGTCGTCGAGCATGGCCTCTCATGACAAATCGCGCGGTCTTAGGAAAGTGACAAACGCGGCAGCGGCGGGTCGCCGCGCGCCCGGTTGCTGCATGGAACATAGCGCGCGCGGCCCGGTTTCCGGTTCAGTCGATAAAGGAGGACATCATGCATTCCGCACGTATCGCATCCGTCGCAGCCGCCGCGCTGCTGGCCGGCACCGCAGCACAGGCCGCAGACCCGGTGGCAACCGCCACGATGATGAACCAGGACCAGGCCGAGATCGGCACGGTCGAGATCTTCGAGACCGCCGACGGCCTGCTGCTGCGCGCCGACCTGTCGGAGCTCGAAACCGGCTGGCACGGGTTCCACATCCACCAGACCGGCGCCTGCGAGAGCGACTTCACCTCGGCCGGCGGTCACTACGCGCCCGACGATTCGGGCCACGGCTTCTACACCGAAAACGGCGGCCATGCCGGCGACCTGCCCAACATCTACGTGGGCGAGAACGGCAACGCGATGGCCGATTTCCACACCACGCGCGTGACGCTCGACGGCGACACGGCGCCGCTGATGGACGATGACGGTTCGGCCATCATGGTGCACGCCGATCCCGACACCTACGAGAGCGAAGCAGGCGCGGGCGACCGCGTGGCCTGCGGCGTGGTCGAGCCCGTCGGGGGCTGATATCGTTCAGCAAATGCCTCGGGGGCGCGGGTCAGTCCGGCACGTTGTCGATGCCCGATCCGCCCCCGGGGCGGCACCGCGCGATCCGTCGCGCGGTCAGCCACGTGCCCCTGACGGGGCCGTGCCGCTCCAACGCCTCGAGCGCGTAGGCCGAGCATGTGGGGTGGAACCGGCAGCCGTGCCCGACCCAGGGCGACAGCACCAGTCGATAGGCCCTTATGGGCAGCGCGACCACGTGGGCCAGCGGGCTCATGCGCCGGCCTTTTCCGACATGTCCGGAAGGCGCGGCGCCTTGGCATGCGCCTTGGACAAAGCCGCGCGCAGATCGTCGCGCATGGCGGCGAAGTCGTGGCAGGCGGTCGCCTCGGCACGACCGATCAGCACGTAATCCCACCCTGCCAGCCCTGTGCCGGGCAGCACCTCGCGCGCGATGGCGCGCAGGCGGCGCTTGGCGCGGTTGCGCGCCACGGCGTTGCCGACCTTCTTCGAACAGGTAAAGCCGACGCGGATGCCCGCCGCCTCGTCCGGGGCACGGCGCCGCGCCTGCAGCAGAAAGGCCGGGCAGGGCACGCGGCCCGCCCGTGCCGCACGCAGGAAGTCGGCGCGCTTCTTCAACGTGGCGATCGGCGCGCGCCGATCGGGGACGCCACGGCCGGCAGGCGCGTCATGCGTGTCGCTGCCGTCCACACGCGAACAGACCGCGCCGGATCGCTCCGGGGCGGTCTGGTCAGCAATCGGGTCGCGCTTCGCCATGGCGAAGCCGCGCGTTACGCGCTGAGCGACTTGCGGCCGCGGGCGCGACGCGCGTTCAGGATCTTGCGGCCGGCCTTGGTGGCCATGCGAGCGCGGAACCCGTGGCGGCGCTTGCGGACCAGGTTCGACGGCTGAAAGGTGCGTTTCATCGCCAGTTTCTCCAGTGTTCATGACCCGTCGCGCGGATTCGCGTGAGGCCACCTGTGTTCGAAGCCCGCTCTATAGGAGCGCCTCGGCCGCATGTCAAACGCCCCCGGGACCGGAAATGCGCGGCCTCTGCAACAATTTCGCCGCCGTCGGCGTCGATGTTACAAAACCTGCCCGGGACATGGCCCTCCGGGCGCGTCCGCGTCGCGCCCGATCAAGCGGCCGTGAGAGGCCTGTCGCCGGCTCGCAACAAGGCGCATGTTAGCCGCGGACCTGTCCGAGGCCCGTTTCCAAAGTACATGAGTTCACCATGACCCAGCCAGCCCCAGACGAACGCCGTCCCGCCTGGCGACGCCACCTGCCGCTTGCGGTCATCGTCGTGGTCGCCATCGTCGGCGCGTTCACCCCGAGCGACTGGTTGAGCTTCGAGACGCTGCGCGAGAACCGCCAGGCGCTGCTGGACTTCCGCGACGCGCATTACCTGTGGATGGCGGTGATCTTCGTCGCGATCTACATCGCCATCGTCGCCTTTTCGCTGCCCGGCGCGTCGGTCACGTCGGTGACGGGCGGCTTCCTGTTCGGGCTGGTCACCGGCTCGGTGCTGAACGTCGCGTCGGCCACGGTGGGGGCGACGGCGATCTTCCTTGCCGCGCGCGCCGGGCTGGGCGAGACGCTGGCCGCGCGGATCGACGCCTCGGAGGGGCGCATGCGGCAGATCAAGCAGCGCCTTAACGAGAACGAGGTCAGCGTGCTGTTCCTGATCCGGCTGGTGCCGGTCGTGCCGTTCTTCGTGGCGAACCTTCTGCCCGCGCTGGTGGGCGTGAAGTTCCGCAACTTCGTGCTGACCACGGCGTTGGGCATTATCCCCGGCACGGTCGTCTACACCTGGATCGGCGTCGGCGTGGGCGAGGTCTTCGACCGCGGCGGCACCCCGGACCTGTCCCTGCTGTGGGAGCCGCAGGTGATCGGGCCGGTGCTGGGACTGGCGGCGCTGGCCGCGCTGCCGATACTCGTCCGCGCCGTGCGCGGCAGGAAGGAGATCTGACGTGAAGCACATCAAGACGGACATCGTGATCCTCGGCGCGGGCTCGGGCGGGCTGTCGGTCGCGGCGGGCGCGGCGCAGATGGGTGCCGACGTCACGCTGCTCGAACCCGCGGAGATGGGCGGCGACTGCCTGAACTTCGGCTGCGTGCCGTCGAAGGCGCTGATCGCGGCCGCTTCGGTCGCGCATACGGCCTTCCGCTCGGAGACGTTCGGAGTCACCACCGGCGCGCCGCAGGTCGACTATGCCGCCGCCATGGACCATGTGAAGCGCGCCCGCGACACGATCGCGCCGCATGACAGCCAGGAGCGGTTCGAAGGCCTCGGGGTGCGGGTGATCCGCGAGGCCGGGCGCTTCGTGTCCGAGGACGAGATCGAGACCGACACGTGCCGCATCAAGGCGCGGCGCATCGTGATCGCCACCGGCTCGCGCCCGCTCGTGCCGCCGATCGACGGGATCGAGGACGTGCCGTACCTCACGAACGAGACGCTGTGGGACCTGCGCGAGCGGCCCGACCACCTGCTGATCATCGGCGGCGGCCCCATCGGGATCGAGATGGCGCAGGCGCACCGCCGGCTGGGCTGCGCCGTCACGGTGATCGCGGGGGCACGCGCCCTGCCCAAGGACGAACCCGAGTTCTCGGCCCTGCTGCTCGACCGTTTGCGCAATGAGGGAATCGAGGTCGTCGAAGGGACCAACGCGACCGCCGCCGCGCGCGACGGCGACGGCATCGTCGTGGACACCGACGACGGGCGGCGCTTCACCGGCTCGCATCTGCTGGTGGCGGTCGGGCGAAAGGCCAACACCGAGGGGTTGGACCTCGACAAGGCCGGCATCAAGACCACCAAGACGGGGGTCGAGGTCGACGACCGCCTGCGCACCGCGAACCGCCGGGTCTACGCGATCGGCGACGCGGCGGGCGGGCTGCAATTCACGCATGTGGCGAACTACCATGCGGGGATCGTCGTGCGGCAGGCGGCGCTGGGCGTGCCGGCGAAGGCCAGGACCGATCATCTGCCCTGGACCACTTACACGCGCCCGGAACTGGCCCATGTCGGCCTGACCGAACAGCAGGCGCGCGAGAAACACGGCGACAGGCTGCGCGTCGTGCGGCTGGACTACGACCAGAACGACCGCGCCGTCACCGAGGCCGAGACCGCCGGCATGATCAAGGTCATGGTCGCGCGGGGCCGGCCGGTTGGCGCCTCGATCGTCGGCGCGCAGGCGGGCGATCTGATCGCGCTGTGGTCGCTGGCCATTGCGAACAACCTGAAGATGAGCCAGATCTCGTCGATGGTGGCGCCGTATCCGACGCTGGCCGAGATCAACAAAAGGGTTGCCGGGGCGTATTTCACGCCGACATTGTTCGAAAACGACACCGTCAAAGGGCTGGTGCGGCTGGTTCAGCGCTGGCTGCCCTGATAACGCGAACGGGACATGTTGAATTCCCTCTCCGGCCGGTTCCTGATCCTGACCGTGATCTTCGTCATGCTGGCGGAGGTCCTGATCTTCGTGCCGTCCGTCGCGCGGTTCCGCGAGGATTTCCTGCTCGGCCGGCTCGAGCGCGCGCAGATCGCCTCGCTGGCGCTGCTGGCCGACGAGATGATTTCGCCCGAACTCGAGGCCGAGCTGCTGGACAACGCCGGCGTCTACAACGTGGTGCTGCGGCGCGACCAGATGCGCGAACTGGTCCTGTCCTCGCCGGTGCCGGGGCCGATCGCGGCGACCTACGACCTGCGTGACCCCAGTGCCTTGCAACTGATCGCGGGCGCCCTGTCGCGGCTTCTGACCGCCGAGCCGCAGATCATCCGCGTGATCGGCAGCCCTCTGCGCGAGGCGGGCCAGCTGATCGAGGTGACGATGGACACCGCCGACCTGCGCGCCGCGATGCTGGAATACGGCCTGCGCATCCTGCTGCTGTCGGCGATGATCTCGATCGTGACGGCGAGCCTGCTGTTCTTCTCGGTCCGGGTGCTGCTGGTGCGGCCGATAAAGGGCGTCGTCGGTCACATGCAGGCCTACGCCGCCGCCCCCGAAGATGCCCGCCGCGTCATCAAGCCCTCGGCCTCGGTCCGCGAGCTGCGCGAGGCCGAGGAGGCGTTGCAGCTGCTGCAGACGCAGATGACGCAGGCGCTGCGCCAGAAGGAGCGCCTGGCCCAGCTGGGCGGCGCTGTCGCGCGGGTCAGCCACGACCTGCGCAACATCCTGACTTCGGCGCAGCTGTTCACCGACCGGATCGAGCGCTCCGAGGACCCGGCCGTTCGCCGGCTGGCGCCCAAGCTCGTGAATTCGATCACCCGCGCGGTCAGCCTGTGCGAATCCACGCTGGCCTTCGGCCGCGCCGAGGAACCGGCGCCGACGCTGACGCTGTTCAACCTGGCCGAGTTGGCGCACGAGGTGCTCGAGGCCGAGCGGCTTGCCATCGACGAGCACGACCTGAGCCTGTCGGACGATATTCCCGCCGGCATGATGATCCGCGGCGACCCGGAACAGATATACCGCGCGCTGTCGAACATGGTGCGCAACGCGCGGCAAGCGATCGTCGCCTCGGGCAAGCCGGGCGAGATCAACCTGACCGCCTTCCACGACGACGACGAC
>NZ_JBELMH010000046.1:0-27461 GCF_042096055.1 Citreimonas sp.
CAGGCAATGCGCCCCGCCCGAGTTCATCGCGATGTTGCCCGCGATGGCGCAGGCCAGCTGCGAGGACGGGTCGGGCGCGTAGAAGAAATCGTCCGCCTCGACCGCGCCGGTGACCGACAGGTTCGTCCGCCCGGTCTGCACGCGGATGAAGCGGTTATCGTAGTCGGTCTCCAGCACCTCGGTCATGCGCGCCACCCCCAGCAGCACGCAATCCGCGGTCGGCAGGGCACCGCCGGCCAGCGAGGTGCCCGAGCCGCGGGGAACGACCGGCACGCCTTCCTCGTGGCAGATGCGCAGCACGTCCGACACCTCGGCGGTCGTCGACGGCAGCACCACCGCCAGCGGTGGGCAGCGATAGGCCGTCAGCGCGTCGCATTCGTAGGCGCGGGTCTCGGAGACGTCGTCGATCACCGCGTCGCCGGGCAGCACGTCGCGCAACCGCTCGACGATCCGCGCCTTGCGCGCGATCACGCCCGCGTCGGGTTGAGGCATCTGCATGGCGGTCCTCCGGGATCGAAAGGCTCAATTGGTAAGTTTATATAACCAGATATCCCTCCACGCGAGTCTTTTCTGGCCGCGCCGTGGGCTGCACCGTCAACGCACGCAGCGGGTATCCGGCTCCGCTTGCCTTTCGGGCGGCACTTGGGTCAGGTGCGCGCATGGCCTGGATCAAGATCATTCACCTTCTGTGCGTCATGGGCTGGATGACGTCCATCTTCGCCGTGCCGCGCGCGCTGATCTACTGGCGCCGCGAATGGGAGCGGCTGGGCGAGTTCGGTCCCCTGGGCGACCTGACGATCCGGCTCTACCGGTTCTCGCTGGGGCTGGGCGTGATCGCGCTGGCCACCGGCCTGTGGCTGGCGACGCTCTGGGGTTGGCCCGCCTGGACGCACCTGAAACTGGCTCTGGTGCTGGTCCTGGTTGCGCATTACGGCTGGACCGGGATGCTGGTGCTGCGGGCGCGCAAGGGCCAATTCGGCCGGACCGACCGCTACCTGCGCATCTTCAACGAGATCAGCGTACTGGTCGTGATCGCCGTGCTGTGGGTCGTGGTGGTCAAGCCGTTCTGAGGGCGCGGGCGGCGCCTATCGCCGCCCTTCGCGCATCCAGCCCGCCAGGATCAGCCCCGAGGCCAGCAGCAGCACCAGCCAGCCAGGCAGCACCGGCACCTGAGTGACGCTCAGCGTCTCGTAGGCGTCGCGCGGAGTGATGCCGATCCAGCCGCGCCCGGCGGCGGGACGGCCCTCGCGCACCGCGCGGATATCGGGCACGCCCTCTTCCAGGCGCAGCACGCCGCCGCGGCGTTCATCGATCAGCGGCTGCAGCGCCTCGCCGCTGGCAATGGTCTGCTCGAACTCGCGCGGCGCTGCGGGGCCAAGCCCCACGACGGCCTCCTGGTCGCCCTCGGCCAGCCGGTAAAGGCCGATCTCGGGGCCTTCGTAGACCGTCTCGAACCGCCCCGGGGCGACCTCTTCCAGCGCCAGTTCCTCGGTCTCGCCATCCGGGCGGGTGACGGTGACGGCGCCGACCTCATCGCCCAGCGTGCGGCGGATGATGCGCATGGTCTGGCCGGTGGGCTCGGCCCAGAGCGCCTCTTCCTCGAGCTCGGGCTCCTTCATCATCCAGTGGGCCAGCCGGCGCAGCAGTTCCAACTGCGGTCCGCCGCCCTCGAAGCCCCGGTTCCAGAGCCAGGCCTGGTCCGAAGCCAGCAGCGATACGCGACCCTCGCCCACGCGGTCGAGGATCAGCAGCGGACGGTCGTCGGCGCCCTGCATCACGACCTCGCCGGTGCCGGTCGGCTCGACCTCGATCTGGCGCAGCCAGCGGCCCCATTCGCCTTCACCTTCCAGGCCGGCGGTGACGGGGTGCTTCTCACCCAGCTCGGTGATCGTCGGGCGATAGGCCTCGTCGATCAGGCGCGCGGTCGGCTCGGCGGGGATGATCTCGGACAGGGGCGAGCGGTAGATGGAATCGGCGCTGGCGAAATCCGGTCCCGCGGCGATCAGCACGGCGCCGCCGTCCTCGACATAGCGGCGCACGTTGTCGAGGTAGATCGCCGGCAGGATGCCGCGCCGCTGGTAGCGGTCGAAGATGATCAGGTCGAAATCCTCGATCTTCTCCAGGAACAGCTCGCGCGTGGGGAAGGCGATCAGCGACAGCTCGGTCACCGGCACGCCGTCCTGCTTTTCCGGCGGCCGCAGGATGGTGAAGTGGACCAGGTCGACGCTGGAGTCGGATTTCAGCAGGTTGCGCCAGGTGCGCCCGCCGGCATGCGGCTCGCCGGAGACCAGCAGCACGCGCAGCCGGTCGCGGACGCCGTTGATCTGCACCAGCGCGGTGTTGTTGCGGTCGGTCAGCTCGCCCTCGGCCTCGGGGACGGTGAACTGGATCACGTTCAGCCCGCCATGAGGCAGGGTGATCGGCAGCTCGAGGTCCTCGCCGATGGGCACGGTGAAGGTGTCTGGCTCGGCACCGTCGATCGAGATCAGAATGTCGGTGCGCGCCTCATCGGGGGCGGCGCCCTCGTCCTCGATCCGCAGGGTCGGCACGACCTCTTCGTCGAGGATGGCGAAGGCGGGCGCGTTCTTGACGATCAGGCGGCGGTCCCAGTCGTCTTCCTGCCCGCTGAGCAGAAGCTGCATCGGCGCGGGCAGGTCGGGCGCGGATTCGAGATCGTGCAGGCGGCCGTCGGACAGCAGGAAGATGCCCGCGATGCGGCCGCGCGGCTCTTCGGCCAGGGCGGCCGACAGTGCGGTCATCAGTTGCGTGCCGGCGTCGCCCTCGCCGTCACCGACGGGAATGCGACGCACCTCGGTATTTGGGCGCGCCTCGAGCTCGGCCTGCAGGTCGTCGGCGGCGGCCGTGGTGACGCCCGCGCGCTCCGCCAGCCGTTGCGAGGCCGAGCGGTCCTCGATTATCAGCACGATATCCGACAGCGGGTCGCGGTTCTCGACCTGCCAGGACGGCTGGGTCAGCGCGCTCACCAGAACGGCTGCGGCCAGCCCGCGCAGTGCCCAGCCGGCCAGTCCGCGCCAGACCGCCAGCACGATGCCGGCCAGCGCCAGCACCCCCAGCGCGGCGATCACCGCCCAAGGCAGCAGCGGGTCGAAGACGATCTGTCCCATCAGGTATCCAGTCCAGTTGGCAGGGTCAGTTCCCGAGCCGGTCGAGCAGCGCCGGCACGTGGACCTGGTCGGATTTGTAGTTCCCCGTCAGCACGTGCATCACGAGGTTCACGCCGAAGCGGTAGGCGATCTCGCGCTGACGCTCGCCGCCGAAGCCGCGGCCGACGGGCACCATCGGGTTGCCGCTGGAATCCATCGCCCAGGCGCTGGCCCAGTCGTTGCCGCCGATCACGACCGGCGTGACGTTGTCGTTGAGGTTGCGAAACGGCATGCCCTCGATCAGCTCGGCATCGGGGGGCGCGGCCTCGACCCACAGCTCGCGGCCGGCGTAGCGGCCGGGAAAGTCCTGCAGCAGGTAGAAGGTGCGCGTCAGCACGTGGTCGGCCGGCACCGGTTCCAGCGGCGGGATGTCCAGCGGCGCCGCAATCTGGCGCAGGCGGCGGTTTTCCGGCGTGTCGCTGCCAAAGCCCGCCACGTCCGCGTCGCGCGTGTCGAACAGGATCATGCCGCCCGAGCGCAGGTATTCGTTGAGCTTGGCGTAGGCGGCGTCGGACGGCAGCGGCTGGTCGGCGGTGATCGGCCAGTAGAGGAACGGGAAGAACGACAGCTCGTCGGTCTCGAGGTCGACGCCCATCGGGTCGGCAGGCTCGACCGAAGTGCGGAAGAACAGCGTCTGCGACAACCCATACAGCCCCGCGCGGGCGAGGTCGTCGACCTGGTCATCGCCGGTCAGCACATGCGCGAGTACCACATCGCTTGTGGCCTCGATGGCCCGCGGCTCGTCTGTGGTGTCCTGTTGCTGCGCCTCGGTCTGGTCCTGCGTGTCGGTCTGCGCCTCGGCGTGCTGCGGCGACAGCGTCAGCAGGGCGATGCCGATCGCGGCCAGCCCGGCACGCGGGCCGCGCAGCCGCCCCGACAGCGCCAGCGATGCGACGATGTCCGCCGCCAGCAGCGCCAGCGCCAGCGCGATCAGCCAGCCGGACAGCGGCGTTTCCTGCGGCCGGGTCAGCCCCTCGACCGTGATGCGCTCGGGCCAGGCGGCTGGTTGCAGGACAGCGTCCTGCGCCAGCACGTTGCGCGCCAGCGCGCGATCCTCGCCCTCGTAGAGACCGGGGCGCAGGTCGGGGCCGAGCGGTGCGCTGGCCAGATCCTCGCCCGCGACGCCGGGCAGAGTGCCGGCGTCGTTCTCGCGCCCGAAGGCGTCGAGCACGGTGACCGGCTGCCAGATCGTGCCTTCCAGTTCCTGCGCTTCGCCCTGTCCGACGGCGGACGATACCGCGAGGCGTTCCAGCATGCGCACGAACAGCCCCGACAGCGGCAGCGTCGACCATTCCGCGTTGGCGGTGACGTGGAACAGCACGACCTGGCCCTGGCCGACCGGCTTGCGCGTCACCAGCGGCGTGCCATCGGTCAGCTGCGCGATGACGCGGCTGGCCAGCGACGGGTCGGGCTGCGCCATGACCTGGCTCGACACGGTGACGTCGGGCGGAATCTCGAGCCCGTGGAAGGGGCTGTCCTCGTCGAAGGGCGCGATCGCCTTCGGTTCACCCCAGCTCATGGCACCGCCGACGCTGCGGCCGCCGGCGCGAAGGCGCACAGGCATCAGCGGGTCTTCGGCGTCGCGGCTGACGTCGCTGGCGGCCAGGCGCGGGCCGGCGAAGCGCAGCAGCATGCCGCCGCCCTCGACCCATTCGGTCACCGCGTCGCGTTCGCCGGGCGACAGTGTCGCCACGTCGGCCAGCACGATCACGTCGGGGTTCGCGGGCAGCACGTCGGTCAGGGCGCCGTCCAGCAACTCGGCCGTGGGGTCGAGCGCGCGGCGGAGGTAATGCAGCGGCGACAGCAGCTCCAGCCCCTCGCGGTCGTCGCGGCCGGCGATCAGCGCGACCTCGCGCCGGCGCAGCGAGTCGTCGGTCATCGCGACGGCGCCGGCACTGCGGCTACCCTCGATCTCGAAGCGGGTCATGCGGGCGCGCAGCTCGGCGGGCAGCGAAATCTCGGTCGTGGCGGTGGTGGCGTCGGCCTCGAACGTGACGGGGCTGCGGACCAGCACGGCCGGGTTGCCGGCGGGGTCGAGCCCGTGGCCGGTCAGCGAGACCTCGGTCGCGGGGCCGGATCGCAGCCGGTGCGCGGTGATCCGCACGGCGCCGTCTTCGAACCGGGCGGGCTCCAACGCGTAAAGACTGCGCGGGCTTTCGAACACGGTCACGGTGCCGCGCTCTTCCAGCGTCGAAAGCAGGTCCTCGCGGATGTCGCGGTCCAGCCCGTCGGACATCCAGTAGCTGTCGAACCCGCCTTCCGGCAGCGCGGCCAGCGCGGCTTCCAGCGTCTCGGCCGACGGCTCCCACGGGTTCGGCAAAACGCCCTCGATGCGCGAGCGCATGACGTCGGCGGACTGGAAGCGGACCGCCTCGGGCTCGGTCAGGCGCAACAGGCCGACGGTGCGGTCGTCGCGGGCCGCGCGCGTCATCAGCGCGTCGAGCGCGGTCTGCCGGGCGCGCCAGTCGTCGGCCGAGGCCCAGCTTGCGTCCATCACCACCAGCAGCGGGCCGGTCCCGGCGGCGCTGTCCTCGGTTTGCGGATTCAGGACGGGGCCGGCGAGGCCGATGATCACCGCGGCGACCGCGAGCATGCGCAGCAGCAGCAGCCACCAGGGCGTGCGGTCGCTGACCTGCTCTTCGTCGCGCAGGCCCAGCAGCAGGGCCACGCCGGGAAACCGCCGCCGGATCGGTGCGGGCGGCACCGCGCGCAGGATCACCCACAGGATCGGCAGGGCCAGCAGGCCCAGCAGCAGCCAAGGGGTGGTGAATCCGAGGACACCGAAAAGGGTCATCCGTGGCTCCCGTCGATCGCGCGATACAGCCACAGCAGCGCCGCCTGCGGGCTGTGGTCGGTGTGGTGACAGTGGTAGTGCCAGCCGGTCAACCGGGCGAGTTGCGCCAGCCGGTCCTTGCGGCCGGCCAGGCGTTCCAGATAGCGCCCGCGCAGGTCGCCGGCCTTCAGCGTCTCGTGCGCCATGGTGCCGCCGACGGATTCGAAGATCGTGCGGCCGTGGTAGGGAAACGCCTCTTCGGCCGGATCGAGCACCTGCAGCAGCGCGCCGCGCACGCCGCGGTCGGCGGCCTTGGTCAGCGCGGCCTCGACCGGGGCAAGATCGCCAAGGAAGTCCGACACGAAGATCGCGCGCGCATGGGGCAGCATGCCGCGCGCCTCGGGGGCGGCGTAATCGTCATCGCCCTCGTCCGACAGCAACTCGGACAGGCGCACCACCTGCTGGTTGCCGCGGCGGGGCGGCAGCTTCCAGCCGGTCAGGCCGACGCGCTCGCCGCCGCGGATCAGCAGGATCGCCGCGGCCAGCGCGGTCAGGCGCGCGCGGTGCGACTTGGTCGCCAGGTTCATGTCGGACGAGAACCGCATCGACGCGCCCGGATCGACCCAAAGCTGCACCGATTGCGCGATCTGCCATTCGCGTTCGCGCACAAACTGCTCGTCGCCGCGCGCCGACCGGCGCCAGTCGATATGGCGGTAGCTGTCGCCGGCGCGCAGCGGGCGGTACTGCCAGAAATCGTCGCCCAGCCCCGCGCGCCGGCGGCCGTGCTCGCCCAGCAGCACGGTGCCGGCCAACTGCTCGGCCCGCGCCAGAAGGGCGGGAAAGCGGGCGGCTTCTTCCTGGGCTTTCTGCCGTAGGAGGGCTGTGTCGGATGTCACGCAGCGGCCTCGGCGGCGGTCATGCGGGATGCCACGCCGTCGATGAGGCGCCCCAGATCCTCGCCGCGCGCCCGGGCCGAGAAGGTCAGCGCCATGCGGTGCACCAGCACAGGGCGCGCCATGTCGATCACGTCCTCGGGCGAGGGCGCGAGCCGGCCCTGCAGCAGCGCGCGGGCGCGCACCGTCAGCATCAGCGCCTGTGCCGCGCGCGGGCCGGGGCCCCAGGCGACCATCTCGCGCACCTGCTCGGACGCCGCCGGATCGTCGGGACGGAAGGCGCGCACGAGATCGAGGATCATCTCGACCACCGCGTCGCCCACCGGCATGCGCCGCAGCAGAGTCTGCGCGGCGATCAGGCTGGCGGGATCGAAGACGGCGTGCGCCTCGGCATCCTCGACGCCGGTGGTCGCCAGCAGGATGTCGCGCTCGGTCTTCCGATCCGGGTAGGGCACGTCGATCTGCACGAGGAAACGGTCGAGCTGCGCCTCGGGCAGGGGATAGGTGCCCTCCTGCTCGATCGGGTTCTGCGTGGCGAGCACGTGGAACGGCGCCTCGAGCTTGCGGTTCGCGCCAGCGACGGTGACGACCTTCTCCTGCATCGCCTGCAGCAGCGCGGATTGCGTGCGCGGGCTGGCGCGGTTGATCTCGTCCGCCATCAGAAGCTGGCAGAAGATCGGCCCTTCGATGAACCGGAATGCCCGGCTGCCGTCGGCGCCGGTTTCCAGCACTTCCGAGCCCAGGATGTCGCCCGGCATCAGGTCGGGCGTGAACTGCACGCGGTTGCCGCGCAGGCCCATCACCGTCGACAGCGTCTCGACCAGGCGCGTCTTGCCCAACCCCGGAAGGCCGATCAACAGCGCGTGTCCGCCGCACAGCAGCGACGCCAGCGTCAGGTCGACGACACGCTCCTGCCCGATGAAACGGGCGGTGATCGACCGCCGTGCCTCGGCCAGCTTTTCCTCGAGCGCCTCGATGTCGGCGACCAGATCCTCGGCAGACGCCATGGCAACTCTCCCTTGCGCGATTAGGTTGTATGGCACGAAAATACGCCTAAGCGGGAGAATGGCAAAAGTTATGAGCGCACAAAATGTCGTGACACCGTCCGCGGACGGCATAGCCGCACAGGCCAGCGCCGCCGCGAAGGGCAAGGGCCTGCCGCCTGTGCACAAGTGGAATCCGCCGTTCTGCGGCGACCTGGACATGCGTATCGCGCGCGATGGCACGTGGTTCTATCTCGGCACGCCGATCGGCCGCCCGGGGCTGGTGCGGCTGTTCTCGTCGATCCTGAAGCTGGAGGACGGGAAATATTTCCTCGTCACGCCGGTGGAAAAGGTCGGCCTCACGGTCGAGGACGCGCCCTTCGTGGCCACGGATTTCGAGGCGCAGGGCACGGGGCGCGACCAGGTCCTGACGTTCCGCACCCATGTGGGCGACTTCGCGGAGGCGGGGCCGGATCATCCGATTCGCGTCGTCCGCGACCCCGAGACCGGCGAGCCGTCGCCCTACGTGATGATCCGCGCGGGGCTCGAGGCGCTGATCGACCGCAAGAGCTTCTACCGGCTGGTCGAACTGGGCGATCACCACGACGGCTGGTTCGGGTTGTGGTCGAAGGGCGAATTCTTCGGCCTGATCCCGTCGGACGAACTGCCCGACTAGGCTGCGGGCGCTTGACCGCGCGGTGTTCGCCGTCATCTTGCGCCGCAGATCAATCCGAGGATCGCGATGTTTCCGCCCCGCTTCTTCCAGCCGCTGTTCGCCCTGTTCCTGTCGGGCATGATGTCGTGCCTGGTCTCCTTCATCTCGACCGTGCGCGGCGTCGGCCTGATCGACGGGCTGGTGTCGCTCTGGCTGACGAACTGGCTGGCGTCCTGGGCGATCGCATTCCCGGCCGTGCTGGTGGTCGCGCCGATCGCGCGGCGGATGGTGCTGGCGCTGACGCGCGACGCGGCCTAGTCGCCCAGCGTGGCGTGCACCGCGTCGAGGTCGATCTCGCGCACCGGGGCGCGGCGTGACGGGTCGTCGGCATCGTAGCCGAACAGAGCGAAGTCGCGGCCGTAGATCTCGTGCATCAGGTGAATCGACAGGTCGTCGAAATACGCCTCCACCGGGTGCGCGCGCTCGGGGCCGTGCTCGGCGCTTTCGTTGAAGCGCGGCAGGTCGGCAGGGTCGATCGCGTAGCGGAGAGTCGCCGTGGTTAGCACGTCGCGCAGGCCGTCCTCGAAATTCTCGGTTTGGAAGATGCGGTCGTAACGCCCGCCATTGGTGACGAACGTGCCCACGTGGCCCGACATCGCCGACCAGTGGATGTCGGGCTCCATCGGGCGGCGCCAGCGGATCGTGTCGCGGGCGAACAGCAGGAAGCGGCGGAAGCTGGCGATCTGGTCGAAGGGCGCCTTGCCGTCTTCGCCACCGACCTCGACTCCGTACTTCTGCACGATCAGCGGGACCATGTTGCCCCGGTAACGTCCACCGTTGCGCTGGATGCCGCAGATCTTGTCGAAGAACGACGACAGGATCCGCGAATATGGATTGCGCACGCAGGTGAAGGCGGGCGCGGTGCGGCCGGTCACGGCGTCGCGGATCGGCTTGCGGCTGTCATCCATCCCCCACTTGTGGATGCCGTCCTGCGCGTCGTGAATGTCTCCGTCGTAGAAGCGTCCGTGGTCGCTGAAATACAGCGCCTGCCCGATCGTCGAGCACGCGCATTTCGGAACAACGCGGTAGATGAGGCTGCCGCTTTCGGTCATCCAGGTGCCGGGAAACCCCATGAGATCCGCCTTTGCTGCACGCGCCCCCCGCGCCGGTTGCAAAAGAGCAAAGAAACTCGGATTGTTCAACGAAACTATGCCGATGGGGCGTCTGGGGGACGGGTGGCACGGATCGCCTACATTCTGCTGTGCCACGACGATGCCGACGCGGTTCTGGCGCAGGTCGGCAGCCTGACCTCGGCCGGGGATGCGGTCGCGGTGCACCTGGACGCACGCGCGTCACGCGCGACTTGGAACGCCCTGCGCGAGGGTCTGGCGGCGAATCCGGACGTGGTGTTTGCGCCGCGTCGCACACGCTGCGGCTGGGGCGAGTGGAGCCTGGTGCGCGCGACGCTCGACACCCTGCAGGCGGCGCGCGGCACGTTTCCGGATGCGACGCATTTCTATCTGATCTCGGCCGATTGCATGCCGATCAAGTCGGCCGACCACATCCATGCGCAGCTTGACGCGCAGGACGTCGACCGGATCGAAAGCGTCGACTTCTTCGCGTCGAACTGGATCAGGACCGGCTGGACCGAGGAGCGGCTGATCTACCGCCACTGGTTCAACGAACGCACGCAACCGCGCCGCTTCTACGCGATGTACGAGCTCCAGAGGCGGCTTGGGCTGACGCGGTCGATCCCCGACGACCTGCGGGTAATGATCGGTTCGCAATGGTGGTGCCTGCGCCGCGCGACCGTCGACGCGGTGCTGGATTTCCTCGCCGGGCGACCGGACGTGGTAAGCTTCTTCCGCACCACCTGGATTCCGGACGAGACGCTGTTCCAGACGCTGGTCCGGCACCTCGTCCCCGAGGCGCAGATCGACGGCCGGCCGCCCACCTTCCTGATGTTCACCGATTACGGAATGCCGGTGGTCTTCCACGACGACCACCTCGACATGCTGCTGGGCCAGCGGGAATTCTTCGCGCGCAAGATCAGCCGCGACGCGCGGGCGCTGCGCGAACGGCTGCGCGCGCTCTACCCGGAGACGGGAGTCGCCTTCGCCATCTCGAACGAGGGGCGGGCGCTGCATGGCTTCCTGACCGGGCAGGGCCGGATCGGCCAGCGCTTCGCCCCCCGGTTCTGGGAGCGCGAGGCGACGCTCGGTCCAGACCGGGAGCTGATGATACTGGTCTGCAAGAAGCGCGACATCGGCAAGCGGCTGGCCGGGCGGATCCGCGACGCGACCGGCCTCGCCTGCCACGATTACCTGTTCGACGAGGACGATTGTCCGCTGCCCGCGCTGGGCGGCGTCGAGACCACGCTCGCCAAACGCCACCGCCACCGCCGCGCGCTGCTGCGGATGCTCTACGAGCATCACGGCACCGATCGGCTGCTGATCTGCATCGACCCGCAAGGCCACGCGCTGATCGCCGACTTCGTGCGCGACCTGAACAGCACCCGGATCCTCGAGGTGCAGTGCGATCATTCCGACGCCTGGCTGGCGGGGCACGCGCGGCGGCTGGGTCTTGCCGCGCCGGATGCGCCGGACGAGTCGCTGTCTCGGCTCTTGCCCAGCCTGCGCAACGCGATCATGCATGAACGCGACCTGATCCGGTCTGCCCGTCACGTCGGCCATGCGCGAATCCGCGAGGGCGACGCGCCCGAGGCGATCGCTGCGGCGCTCGCCGGTTTCCTCGGTGTGGACCCCGGGGCCACGGACCGGATCGCGACCCAGGACGGCCTGTTTGCCGAGAAGGAGTAACCGATGTCTTTCGACTACGACGACCAGAACGTTTTCGCCAAGATCCTGCGCGGCGAGATCCCCAACGACACCGTGCTCGAGACCGAGCACAGCCTTGCGTTCCGGGACATCCGCGCGCAGGCGCCGGTCCACGTGCTGGTGATCCCGCGCGGGCGCTACGTCAGCTTCGACCACTTCGCGCAGGAAGCGTCGGAAGCCGAGATCGTGGATTACGTGCGCGCGGTGGGCGAGGTCTGCCGGATGGAGGGCGTCAAGGACGACGGCTTCCGCCTGATCGCGAACGCGGGCAAGCACGGGGTGCAGGAAGTGCCGCACCTGCACGTGCACATCCTCGCCGGTCGGTCGCTGGGACGGATGCTCGCGCCCGCCTGAGAAGAGGTTGGCAAGCGGAGCGGGCCTACGGCCCGCGCAGGTCGCCTCGTCCGCCGCGTTTCACGCGGCGTCCTTGGGCGGCGCGGGACCGCGGATGGCCCACGTCTCAGCGCGCGAAGGCGCGGCAGCGGAGATCAGGCGGCGGGTTTCGAGCGGGTCAGCGACAGGAAGACGTCCTGCAGGTCGGCCTGTTCTGTGCGCACGTCGCGGATGCGGATGCCCTGTTCACGCACTGCGGCCAGCACGTCCTCGGCCGACATGCGCGCCGACTGGTAGCTGAGCGCGATGGTGCCGTCCTCGCGCCGCTCGGGGGTGAGGCCCGCGGCGTGCGGCAGCGTCTCGGGCGCCACTTCGGGGGTGATGACCATCGTCTTGGCGTCGAGCTGGCCCAGCAGGTTCTTCGTGCTGTCGCGCGCGACGACCTCGCCGTGGTTGATGATCGCGATCTCGTCGCACATTTCCTCGGCCTCTTCGAGGTAATGCGTGGTGAGGATGATCGTCATGCCCCGCTCGCGGTTCAGCTTGCGGACGTTCTCCCACAGCATCTGGCGCAGCTCGATGTCGACGCCGGCGGTGGGTTCGTCCAGCACCAGCACCTGCGGGTGATGCACCAGCGCCTTCGCCAGCAGCAGCCGGCGCCGCATGCCGCCCGACAGCGTGCGGGCATAGGCCTCGGCCTTGTCCGACAGGCCGACCATTTCCAGGATCTCGTCGCTGCGGCGCTGCGATTTCGGCACGCCGTAGAGGCCCGCCTGCACCTCGAGCGCGCCGCGCGGCGTGAAGAACGGGTCGAGGTTCAGCTCCTGCGGCATGACGCCGATCGAGGCGCGGGACTGGCGCGGGTTCTCGTCCTGGTCCCAGCCCCAGATCTGGACCTTGCCCGCCGATTTCACGACCAGCCCGGCGAGGATGTTGATCAGCGTCGACTTGCCAGCGCCGTTGGGACCCAGCAGGCCGAAGACCGACCCCGACGGCACGGTCAGGTCGATGTCGCGCAGCGCCTGCTTGCCGCCGTCATAGGTCTTGGAGAGGCCCTCGATCCGGATCGCGTCCTGTGTCATGCCGTCCCTTGCTCCTGCCATGCTCATAATTCATAACGCATGTAGGCCAAGCATCTGCGAAAGGGAATGGCATGAGCTTTGACGCGCCCGAGACCAAGATCGTCGACAGCCACCGCGTGGCCTGCGATGGCGGCGAGGGCGCGCTGGGGCATCCGCGGGTCTGGCTGCATATCCCCGAAACGCAGGGCTGGGTCGAGTGTCCCTATTGCGACGCGCGCTACGTCCACCGCGATAACGCCGACGAGGCCGGGCCGGCTGCCTGACCCCGCCTGATGCGGCGTCACGCCTTAAGGCGATAGCCGCGGCGGAACATCCACCACGTGACCGCGCAGACGCCCGCCGTCCAGAGCAGCGCGAAGAAGAAGCCGAACAGCGGGCTGCTGTCGCTGACGCCGATCATGCCGTAGCGCACGCCGTCGATCAGGTAGAAGACCGGGTTCGCGTGGGTGATCTGGTAGAGGCCTTGAGGCAGCGCCTCGGCCGAGTAGAAGGTGCCCGACAGGAAGGCGAGCGGCGTGATGACGAAATTCGTGATCGCCGCCATCTGGTCGAACTTCTGGGCAAAGATCCCCGCTAGCATCCCCAGCGCCGACAGGAACGTGGCACCCAGCAGCACGAAGACCAGCGCCACCAGCGGATGCGCCGGCACCAGGCCGACGAAGATCACGAAGGCCAGCGAGATGACGACCGCCACCACCAGCCCGCGGGCCACGCCGCCGGCGAGGTAGCCCAGCACCAGCTCTCCGGCCGAGAGCGGCGGCATCAGCGTGTCGACGATGTTGCCCTGCACCTTCGAGATCACGATCGAGCTCGAGGTGTTGGCGAAGGCGTTCTGGATCACCGTCATCATCAGGATGCCGGGAGCGATGAAGGTGGTGAAGTCGACGCCCATCACGTCGCCCCGGCGCGGGCCGATCGCGATCGAGAAGATGACCATGAACAGACCCGCCGTGACCAGCGGCGCCAGCAGGGTCTGCGTCCAGACGTTGACGAAGCGCAGCACCTCGCGCTCGGCCAGGGTGTAGAGGCCCAGCCAGTTCACGCGACCGAAGCGGCGGTCGCCGGGCGCGTAGCTTTGCGTGTCGGACATGTCTGGCTCCTTGACGTGAGGCGCGCGTCTTGTAACCGCCCATGCGATGATTACAATAGGCGCAACGGAATTGCTGGGCGGCCACGGTGAAGCGCGGCCGCTTTTTTCAATGAGGAAATCCCATGTCCTGGACGGATGAACGAGTCGAGATGCTCAAGAAGATGTGGTCGGAAGGGCAGTCGGCAAGCCAGATCGCGAAGGAACTGGGCGGGGTGACCCGCAATGCCGTGATCGGCAAGGTTCACCGGCTGGGCCTGTCCAACCGCGCAGGCGCGGCGCCCGCACCCGCCGCGGCCGCCCCCGCGCCCGAGCCGAAGCCGCGCCCCGAGGCGAAGGCGCCCAAGGCGGATCCCAAGCCCGTGCGCGACGCGACCCCGCCGCCCGCGGCGCCCGCCGCCGCACCCGAGGAAGCCGCGGCCGAGCCGGAGCCCGCGCCGCAGCCGCTGCGCAAGCCGATCATCCCCGCCGGCCAGCCGCTGCCGCCGCAGCCCTCGGCCAATGAGATCAGCCCCGAGGCGCTCGCCAAGGTCAGCGAGATCGAGAAGAAGGCCAAGCGCCTGACGCTGATGGAGCTGACCGAGCGGACCTGCAAATGGCCCGTGGGCGATCCCGCGACGCCGGATTTCTGGTTCTGCGGCCTGCCGGTCCAGCAGGGCAAACCCTATTGCGAGGCGCATGTGGGCGTGGCGTTCCAGCCGATGTCCTCGCGTCGCGACCGCCGCCGCTGACGCGGGCACACCCGGTCAACGAAAACGGCCGCCCCTCGGGGCGGCCGTTTCGCGTTTGGGGGGGGGCGCCGGGCCTATTCGGTCCAGCGCACGTCCGTCAGGTCGACAGCCTGCGTCGGCGCGTCGGCCCACAGCCCCTCGATCCGCGCATCGGCCACCGTGGCGACGCCCAGCTGGAACAGGTAGGCGTTCACGTAATCCTCGGCGATCATGCGCTGCGCCTCGGCCAGCAGCTCGGACCGGGCGGCGGGCTCGGTCGTGGCGGACAGCCGCTCCATCACGTCCTGGAACTCGGGGTTGTCGTAGCCGAAGTAGTAGTCGGGCCGGGCGTAGATGTTGATGTCCATCGGCTCGGTGTGGCTGACGATGGTCAGGCCGAAATCGCGGCCGCGGAAGACCTCTTCCAGCCACTGCGCCCATTCGAGGTTGGTGATCTCGGTCTCGATGCCGACCTCGCGCAGCTGGCTGGCGATGATCTCGCCGCCGCGGCGGGCGTAGGACGGGGGCGGCAGCTTCAGCGTGGTGGTGAAGCCATCGGCGTAGCCCGCCTCGGCCAGCAATTCGCGGGCGCGCGCGGGGTCGTGGGGCGACAGGTCGAGCAGGTCGACGTAATCGGGGTTGTGCGGCGCGAAGTGGGTGCCGATGGGCGTGCCCTGGCCGAACATCGCGCCGTCGATCACCGCCTGCCGGTCGATCGCGTGGGCGATGGCCTGGCGGACGCGGACGTCGTTCAGCGGTTCGAGCTGGTTGTTGATGCCGAGGATCGTCTCGCCCTCGGTCGAGCCTTCGAGCACCTGGAAGCGCGGATCGGACGCGAACTGCGGCAAGTTTTCCGGCGCGGGATAGCTGTAGAAGGCGTCGATGTCCTGCGCCATCATCGCGGCGAAGGCGGCGGTCGGGTCCGAGATGAACTGGAACGTTGCCTCGGTCAGGGCGGGGGCGTCGCCCCAGTATTCGTCGTAGCGGGTGAGGGTGATGCTGTCGCCCTGCACCCATTCCTCGAACTGGAAGGGGCCGGTGCCGACGGGGTTCGACTTGATGCTTTCGATGCTTTCGGGCGCCACGATCACGGCGTCGCCCCAGGCGAGGTTGAACAGCAGGCTGCCGTCGGGCTGCGACAGGGTGATGCGGACGGTCTGCGGGTCCACGGCCTCGACGGCGTCGATGTTCTCGAACAGGACCTTCTGGGCGTTCTGGCTGTCCTCGGCCATGGCACGCTCGAAGGAGAAGACCACGTCCTCGGCGGTCATGTCGGTGCCGTCGTGGAAGGTCACGCCGTCGCGCAGGGTGAAGGTGTAGGTCAGCCCGTCGTCCGAGATCTTCCAGTCGGAGGCGAGGCCGGGCTCGACGGCGCCGGACTCGGTGAAGCGGGTCAGGCCCTCGAAGACGTTGGAGTAGAGGACCTGGTCGATCGCGCCCGCGGCCGCCGAGGTCGGGTCGAGATGCGGCGGTTCGAGCTGCAGGGCGATGGTGAGGTCGGTCTGCTGCGCCACGGCGGCGGTGCCCGACAAGAGCAGCGCGGCGAGGGTGAGATGGCGGGTCATGGGGGCCTCCCGGTGGTTGACGGGCCGAGAGTGCCGCCAAGGCCGCGCCGGCGCAAGGGCGGCGGTGTCCCACGATGGGACACCGGATCGCCCACGGAAAATCAATGGGTTACAGAGGCGGATTCAGAAATTCGTAACGAATGGCCGGACTCCGGGCGCCCGTAACGTCACGGCAGAAGCAGCGTTTCCAGCGCCCGGCCCATCACCCGCGCGCTGGCGATCATGTCCGTGACCGAGACCCATTCGTCGGGCTTGTGCGCCATCTCGAGCACGCCGGGCCCGTAGGCGATGCAGTTCTTCAGCCGGCCGATGCGGTCGATGTGCTTCTGGTCGTAGGAGCCGGGCGAGGCGACGTAGGCCGGGTCGTGGCCGGTCACCGCGCGGATCGCGCCCGCGACGGTGGTCACGACCGGCGCGTCGCGGTCGGTCATCGAGGGGGTGATGCGGTTGATCTCGCGCACGGAATAGTCGAAGCGCGGGCGGGTTTCGCGCAAGGCTTCCAGAACGGCGATCACCTCGGCCTGCACGTCCTCGAATGTCTCCTCGATCAGGTAGCGGCGGTCGATGGCGATGCGGCACGAATCCGGCACGCAGGCCGAGGGCAGGCCGGTGTAATCCGTCGCCTGCTCGGGCTCGCCGCCGTGGATCGAGTTGATGTTGAGCGTCGCCTGCCGCGCGCCGTCGGGAATGACCGGCATGTCGGTGCGGCGATTGGCGAGCGCGGGGAACAGGTCACGCTCGAACGCGTCCAGCACGGCGCCCATGTGGCGCACGGCGCAATCGCCCAGGAACGGCATCGAGCCGTGCGCGATCTCGCCCTTGGTCTCGATCTCGGCCCACCAGCCGCCGCGATGGCCGAGGCAGATGCGGTCGTGGCCCAGCGGTTCGGGGATGATGACGTGCTGCACGCGGGCGGGATCGAAGAAGCCCTGTTCGGCCAGGTAGGCGACGCCGCCATAGCCGCCCGATTCCTCGTCGGCGGTGCCGCTGATCTCGATCGCGCCGGCGAAGTCGGGGTGTTCTTCCAGGAATGCCTCGGCCGCGATGATCGACGCGGCGAGGCCGCCCTTCATGTCGCAGGTGCCGCGGCCGTAGATGCGGTCGCCGTCGAGTTCCGCGCCGAAGGGATCGCGGGTCCAGCCGCTGCCCACCTCGACCACGTCGGTGTGCGAGTTGAAGTGCACGCAGTCGCCCGGGCGCGTGCCCTCGCGCCGTGCGACGATGTTCCAGCGCGGATGCGCGTCGCTGTCGCCGGGGGCGCCTTCCGCGCGGACCAGCTGGCAGTCGAAGCCGCACGGCGCCAGCCGGTCGCGGAGCAGCTCGCAGATGTCGCGGTAGAGGTCGCCGGGCGGGTTCAGCGTGGGGATGCGCACCAGCGCCTGAGTCAGCGCGATCAGCTCGTCGCGCTTGCCCGCGATGCGGTTACCCAGCGGATCGCGTTCCTGCCCTGCATCCATGCGTTCGGTCTCCTGCGCCGTTTTCCCGTGTTCGGGCGGCACCTTCCCGGTCCGCGCGGGCGGGCGCAAGAGGCGGCGGGCGGGATCAGGGCAGGCGCAGGCGCGGTGCCTCGCCGATGGGCACGGGGCCGATGCGGACCATGCCGTCGTCGAAGCGCAGCGGCAGGTCGAGCGTGTCGGGGTTGCCCGACAGTTGCGCCACCAGCGCCAGCCCCTGTTCCAGCGTGCCGGCGAGCGAGGCGGGCAGGCGCCCGGCCTCGACCGCGGCATCCAGAAGCGCGCGCCAGTTCTCGGCCCGCAGGGCAAGCTCGCCCGTGGGGCGGCCGGCCTCGTCGATGTCGAGATCGCCGGCGACGCGCAGGAACAGCTCGCCCTTCCGGTACTCGGCGGTGCGCAGGTCGAGCGTAGTGGGCTGCGGGCGGCCGGATTCCAGCGCATCGCGCGTCCAGGGCCGGTCGAAGCCGATGGTCGCCTGCAGCGCCAGCCCGTCGGCCGCGCCGCCCGCCACGCCGCCGGCGGCGGCGTCGGCCGAGATGCCGATGCGGTAGACCTGCGTGGCCTCGTCCACGGCCGCCAGACCGGCGGTCAGACCGGCCAGCGCCAGGTCGTGGCCCGGCCCGTCGACGTTCAGCACGTCGGCCTCGAGCCCGGCGCGCTGCACGGTGTCGCCGTCGCCCAGCACCACGCTGGCGCGCAGCCCGTCGGCGTCGATGGCGTAGACGTCGCCCTCGTTCGAAACGGTCTGCGTTTCGGGAAAGACCAGGATCGCGTGGTCCGGGCGGTAGACCAGCTGGAGGACCTGGAAGAACGGCGCGTTCCAGGCAAGACCCGTGTCGGGGTCGGCCAGCGCGAGGTCGGTGAAGGTGGCGTCGAGCCGGTTGGGAAAGCCGCGCACGAAGAGATCGGTGTAGTCGGCCTGCCAGCCCTCGGCGCGGCGGGCGTCGAACCAGCCCTCGATCTCGGCCCGCAGGGCATGCGCCGACCAGAACCAGAATCCGGCCCAGGCCAGGGCCGCCGCCACCACCACGAACGCCAACCGTTTCATCGCAACCCCTTCCACCGGCCTTCGCGGTGATCTAAGCCCCCGGCGAGCGAAGGGAAAGGGCGGATGCCCGCGCCAGACAAGGAGCCTCGTGCATGACGCTGTGGGTCTTCGGCTACGGATCGCTGCTGTGGAACCCCGGGTTCCCGGTGGCCGAACAGCGCCACGCGCGGCTGGCCGACTACGCGCGCAGCTTCTGCATGCGCTCGATCCACCATCGCGGCACGCCCGAGCAGCCGGGGCTGGTGCTGGCGCTGGACCAGCATCCCGGGTCTGTCTGCGAGGGGCTGGCGCTGCGCGCCGAGCCGGGCACCGAGGACGCGACGCTGACCTACCTGCGCGAGCGCGAGCTGGTGTCGTCGGCCTACCTGGAACGCATCCTGCCGGTTGATCTGGCCGACGGCACCCGGGTGCAGGCGGTGGCCTACGTGATCGACCCCGACCACGAGCAGTACTGCACCCTGACGCTGGACCAGCAGGCGACGATCATCGCGCGGGCGCATGGCGGGCGTGGGCCGAACCCGGACTATCTTTACAACACCGCCCGGCATCTGTCCGAGCTGGGCATCCCCGATCCGGAACTGGACTGGCTGGTCGAACGCGTGCGGCATCTTAACGGATAACCGCTTGGCTTCCCGGGGCGCGCCCTCTAGGTTCGCTGCACTGCAACGACGAGGCGCGCGCCCGATGGATCAGGCCGATCTCGAGGCCAGACTGCAATTCTCACAGCCCGTCCGGCAGGTCGTGCTGATGCTTCTCGTTCTCGGGTTGTCGATCGCTGGCTCGATCGTCGCGCTGCCGCGGGTGCTGCCGGTGTTCGAGAGCAACCCGTGGTTGAACGGGTTCATCCTGCTGGTCTTCATCGTGGGCGTGGTGGCGTGCTTCTGGCAGGTGGCGCAGCTGATCTACTCGGTCCGCTGGATCGAACGCTTCGCGGCCGAGGGCGGGTCGGAGACCGGCGCGCCGCAGCTGCTGGCGCCGCTGGCGCAGCTTCTGGGCCGGCGCGACCGGCGGATGCAGATCACCACCACCTCGACGCGCTCGATCCTCGATTCGGTCGCCCAGCGGATCGACGAGGCGCGCGAGATCACGCGCTACATCGTGTCGCTGCTGATCTTCCTCGGCCTGCTGGGCACGTTCTATGGCCTCGCGACCACCGTGCCGGCGCTGGTCGACACGATCCGCAACCTCGCCCCGCAGGAGGGCGAGGAGGGCGTCGCGGTCTTCTCGCGGCTGATGAGCGGCCTCGAGGCGCAGCTGGGCGGCATGGGCGTGGCCTTCGCGTCGTCGCTGCTGGGGCTTGCGTGCTCGCTGATCGTGGGGCTGCTGGAACTCTTTGCCGGGCACGGGCAGAACCGCTTCTACCGCGAGCTCGAGGAATGGCTGAGCTCGATCACCCGGCTGGGATTCTCGTCCGACAGCGACGGGCCGGACCTGGGCGCCGCCGGCGTCGTGCTGGACCGCATGGCCGAGCAGATGGAGCGGCTGCAATACCTCTTCACCCAGTCCGAGCAGGGCCGGTCCGAGGTCGACAACCGGCTGGCGCAGCTGGCCGACAGCGTGGAACGCCTGACCGAGAGGATCGAGGCAAGCTCGCCCTCGGCGTCGTCGCTGGCGCGCATCGCGGAAGGGCAGGAACTGCTGGCCGAGGCAATCCGCGAGAAGGAGACGTCCGAGGGACTGGACGCGGAAAGCCGGATGCGCCTGCGGTCGATCGACGTGCAGATGCTGCGCATCCTGGAAGAACTCGCCGCCGGCCGGCAGGAGACGATGGCCGAGCTGCGCACCGATCTTTCGGCGCTGACGCGCAGCGTCAACCAGATCGCGCGCGGCGCGCGGCGCAACGGCGGCGAAGGGGGCTGATCCATGGCCCTGTCCCGGCGCACCGGCGGGCGGCTGCAATCGTCCATCTGGCCCGGCTTCGTGGACGCCATGACCGGTCTTCTGCTGGTCCTGACCTTCGTGCTGTCGATCTTCATGGTGATCCAGTTCGTCCTGAACGAGACGATCTCGGGGCAGGACGCGCAGCTTGACCAGCAGCAGCAGGAAATCTCGCGCCGCGACGACGAGCTGGCCTCGCTGTCGGCCGAGGTCGAGCAGCTGGCCCGCGCGCTGGGCGTCTCCGAGCGCGAGAACAACGCGCTGACCGACCGGCTGGGCACGCTCGAGGCGAACCTGTCGGACACCGAGACGCGGCTGGCCGAGCAGGGGCGCCTGATCGACACGCTGACCGCGACGCGCGACCGGCAGGCGGCCGAGCTGGAGGCCGCGCAGGGGCGCATCGCGTCCTTCGAGGAGCAGGTCGCGAGCCTTCTGGACCAGCGCGACGACGCCCGCGCGCGCAGCGCCGACCTGGCCGAGGAACGCGACGCCGCGCGCAGCACGATCGCCGACCTGCGCGCCACGCAGGAGGAATTGCAGGCGGCGCGCGACCAGGCGCTGTCCGAGCGCGAGGCGCTGGACCTGGCGCTGGCGCAGGCGCGATCGGAAATGGACGACCAGGTCGAGGCCGCGCGCCTCGCCGCCGCCCGGCGCGAGGCGCTGGAGGCGCTGGTGGCCGACCTGCGGGCGCAGAACGCCGATGCCGAGGCGCAGGTCGGCAGCCTGACCACCCGCGTCGAGGACCTGCAGCAGACGCTCAGCGAGGAAGAAGCGCAGCGGCTGGCCGAGGCCGAGGCCGCGCAGGCGCTGCGCCGACGGCTGGAAGAGGCCGATGCCGAGCTGACCGCGATGACCATGTCGCTGGAGCAGGAGCGCGCCCGCGCCGAGGAAACGCTGACCCTGCTGGCCGCCGCGCGCGAGGCCGAGGACGACCTCAACGCGCGCCTTGCCGCGGCCCTGGTCGCGGGCGAGGACGAGACCCGCGCGCTGCAAGACCGGATCGACGCGCAGGCCGAGCAGATCGCGACGCTGGAATCGCGGCTGGGCGAGACGACGGCCCAGGCCGAGCGTGACGTGGCCGCCGCGCGGACCGAGGCGCAGGCGGCCGAGACGCGGATGTCGGACCTGTCGGCGCAACTGGCCCGCGCTCTGGCGCGCGTGACCGAGGCCGAGGCGCTGGAATCCGAGGTCGAATCCCTGCGCGAACGCAACAGCGCGCTGACCGCCGAGGTCGAGTCCGCCGGGTCGGATGCACAGGCGGTGGCGGCGCTGCGCGATCAGCTTGCCGAGGCCGAGGCGCGCGCCGAGGACCGTGTCGAGGCGGCGCGCTCGCTGGAAGAGCAGCTGGCCTCGGCGCTGGCCGCCCGGATGGACGATCGCGCGACGCTGGAAGAGACGCGCGCGCGCCTGACCGAGGCGCTGGCCGCGCAGCGCGCCGCCGAGGCCGCCGCCGAGGAGCGCCTGGACGAGGCCGAGCAGCGCGCGACGCTGCTGGCCCAGGCCCGCGACACGCTGGATCGGTCGAACGCACGCGCCGACGAGGCCGAGATGCAGGCGGAACTGCTGAACCAGCAGGTAGCCGCGCTGCGCCGGCAATTGCAGGACCTGCAGGGCATCCTGGGCGAGAGCCGCGCGCGCGACGAGGCGGCGCAGGTGCGGCTGGAGAATCTGGGCTCGGAGCTCAACGCGGCCCTGGCGCGGGCGGCGGCCGAGGAGCGCCGCCGGCGCGAGCTGGAGCAGGCCGAGCGCGAGCGGCTTGAGGCGCAGGCGCGCGACCTGGAACGCTACCGCTCGGACTTCTTCGGGCGGCTGCGCGACGTGATCGCCGACACCGAGGGCGTGCGGATCGAGGGAGACCGGTTCGTGTTCTCGTCCGAGGTGCTGTTCGACGTGGGCTCGGCCGAGCTGTCGGCGGCGGGGCAGGCGGAACTGGCGAACATCGCCGGCATCCTGCGCGGCATCGCCGAGGACATCCCGCCCGAGATCGACTGGGTGATCCGCGTGGACGGGCATACTGACGACATCCCGTTGCGCGCCAACGCGCGGTTCGAAGACAACTGGGAACTGAGCCAGGCGCGGGCGCTGTCGGTGGTGCGCTACATGATCGACGACCTGGGCATCCCGCCCGACCGGCTAGCCGCGAACGGCTTCGGGCAATATCAGCCGATCGACCCGGCCGACACCGCCGCTGCGCGGGCGCAGAACCGGCGGATCGAGCTGAAGCTGACCGAGCGCTGAGGCCGGCACACGGCGCTCGTGCCATTCGGCACGTCGCCCCGCCCGCCGTCCCCGGCCGTTCGCGCGTTGAGCGGGGGCAGCGCCCCGGCGCTCAGGTGAAGCGGTTGTCGCGCGGGAAGCCGCGGGGCGCCATGCGGCCCGAGCCGGCGCGCTTGCCCAGCCATTCCTCGAGCTGCGTCTCGGTCCGGGTGCGGCCGGCCGGGTCGCGCCAGGTCAGCCCCTCGGCGAGGGTGAAGGTGCGGGCGTCCGACAACCCGCCGTCCTTGTACTTCTGCAGGCGCACGCCCTTGCCGCGCGCCATCTCGGGCAGCTCGTCGAGCGCGAAGACCAGCACCTTGCGGTTCTCGCCCACCACGGCGACGTGGTCGCCGTCGACGCGCACGCAGACCTTCGCGCGGGCCGGGGCGCGCACGTTCAGCGCCTGCTTGCCGGCGCGCGTCTGGGCGACGACCTCGTCCTCGGGGACGACGAAGCCGTCGCCGGCGCTGGAGGCCAGCAGCAGCTTCTCGCCGGGGCGGTGGATGAACAGGTCGACGATCTCGGCCTCGTTGGGCAGGTCGACCATCAGGCGCAGCGGCTCGCCGGTGCCGCGGCCGCCGGGCAGGCTGGCGGCCGAGACGGTGTAGAACCGCCCGTTCGAGCCGAAGACCAGCAGGCGGTCGGTGGTCTCGGCGTGGAAGACGAACCGCGGGCCGTCGCCGTCCTTGAACTTGAGCTCGCGGTCGAGCGCGATGTGCCCGGTCATGGCGCGGATCCAGCCCATCTGCGAGCAGACGACGGTGATCGGCTCGCGCTCGATCATCGCCTCGAGCGGGACCTCCTCGGCCTCGGCGGCCTCGGCGAAGGCGGTGCGGCGGGCGCCGCCGGCATAGTCCTTGCCGAAGCGTTTCCGGACCTCGCGCAGTTCTTCGGCGATACGCTGCCACTGCGAGTCCGCGTCGTCGAGCAGGTCGGCGATGCCGGCGCGTTCCTCCATCAGGCGGTCGCGCTCGGCGCGCAGCTCCAGCTCCTCGAGCCGGCGCAGGCTGCGCAGGCGCATGTTGAGGATCGCCTCGGCCTGCACGTCGGACAGCCCGTCCTCGTGCCCGGCGTAGCGCTGCGGGATGCCGCGGCCGGACTCGTCGCCCATGTCGGCCGGCGCCACCGCGTCGGGATCGGCGACCAGCGTCAGGGTCTTCGGATCGGTGTCGCCCAGCGGCGAGACGTAGTCGCGCTGGTCGGTGGCGCGGGGGATGCCGTCCTGGTGGGGCTTCGACCAATCCTCGACCATCAGCGCGGCCTTGGGGTCGTCGTCGTAGCGGATGATGTCGATCACCCGGTCGAGGTTGAGGAAGGCCGTGATCAGCCCCTCGAGCACCTCGAGCCGGTTGTCGATGCGCGCCATGCGGTGGCGCGAGCGGCGGATCAGCACGTCGCGGCGGAAGTCGAGGAAGGCGCGCAGCACCTCCTTGAGCGAGCAGACCTTGGGCGTCACGCCGTCGATCAATACGTTCATGTTCAGCGCAAAGCGGATTTCCAGGTCCGAGTTGCGGAACAGCGTGCCCATCAGCACGTCGGGCTCGACGTTGCGCGACTTGGGCTCGAGCACCATGCGGATGTCCTCGGCGGATTCGTCGCGGACGTCGGCGAGGATCGGCACCTTGCGGGTCTGGATCAGCTCGGCCAGCCGCTCGACCAGCTTGGATTTCTGCACCTGGTAGGGGATTTCCGTCACGACGATCTGCCACTGGCCACGGCCGAGGTCCTCGACCTCCCACTTGGCGCGCAGGCGGATCGAGCCGCGGCCCGTGGCGTAGGTCTGCGCGATCGTCTCGTGCGGCTCGACGATGATGCCGCCGGTGGGAAAGTCCGGGCCGGGCACGTATTGCAGCAGCGTCTCGTCGCCGGCGTTGGGGTGGCGGATCAGGTGCAGGCAGGCGTCGATCAGCTCGGAGATGTTGTGCGGCGGGATGTTCGTGGCCATGCCGACCGCGATGCCGCTGGAGCCGTTGGCCAGCAGGTTGGGGTAGGCGGCGGGCAGCACGACGGGTTCGTTGAGCCGGCCGTCGTAGTTCGGGCGGAAGTCGACGGCGTTCTCGTCGAGGCCCTCCAGCAGCGCCTCGGACATCACGGTCATGCGCGCCTCGGTGTAGCGCTCGGCCGCGGGGTTGTCGCCGTCGATGTTGCCGAAGTTGCCTTGCCCGTCGACCAGCGGGTAGCGAATGGTGAAGTCCTGCGCGAGCCGCGCCATCGCGTCGTAGATCGCGGCGTTCCCGTGCGGGTGGAAGTCGCCCATCGTGTCGCCGCTGATCTTCGCGGATTTCAGGAACCCGCCCGACGACGACAGCCGCAGCCGCCGCATCGCGTAGAGGATCCGCCGGTGCACCGGCTTCAGCCCGTCGCGGGCGTCGGGCAGCGCGCGGTGCATGATCGTCGACAGCGCATAGGTCAGATAACGCTCGCCGATGGCTCGGCTGAGCGGTTCGGAACTGTCGCGGGAGGGAAGATCGGGCTCGATCGGGTCGTCACTCATGCGGGCGGTGATAGCGGGGCGGGGCAGGGCGGTAAAGCGGCTGCGCGCCGGTCCGTGCGGAAAGCGTGTCCGCGGTGCGACGTCGCGTGCCTGCACGGTTCGGCGGAACCCCGCGCATCGCGGCGGCGTTGCCAGCGAAACACCAAGAAGGAAACCGCCATGCGTCTCGTCGTCGTCACATTCGCCCTGCTCGGATTCGCGTGGTACGAGCTTTCCGGCGGCGCCGAGTTCCAACCCGGCGACGTGTCGCTGACGCTGTTCGCCGAGCCGACCTATACCGGCCCGGTGCTGTTTGCCGGGCTTCTGGATCGCCCGGTCGAGGGCGCGCGTCAATCCCGGGTGCGCCAGGCGTCGGTGGACGTGGCAGAAACCCGCGCAAGCGCGATCGAGCGCGCGGTGGCCAAGGTGCCCGGCGCGACGCTGGTGCGGGCCTCGGCCGACGCTTCGGACCCGCAGCCCGTTCGGATCGGCGGCGCGTTCGCCAACGGTTCGGGCAATGCGTTCGACAACGGGTCGGGCGGCGCCTTCACCGACCGGTCGGGCGCGATCTTCGACACCGGCGCGGGCCTCGAGGCGGTGGACGCCTCGGCGCAGGCGACCGGAACGGTGCTGTCGCCGGACATCCGGCACGTGGCCGACACGCGCGTGCCGCTGCTCGACCGCCCGTCCGAGGGCGCCGAGATGCTGGTCGAGCTGCTGCGCGGAGAGCCGGTCGCCGTCCTGCGCGACGGTGCGACGGGCTGGGTGCAGCTGCGCGCGCTGGACGGCGGCACCGTCGGCTGGGCCGAGGCGCGGCACCTCGAGCCGTCTCAGGACGCGACGCTGGCCTCGGCCGGCGAGACCACGCTCGCCTCGAACTGAGCTTTCCTTCGGGCGCTTGGACCATTAGGCCCTGCGCATGGTCGAACGCTCGATCCTCATCACCGGCTGTTCCTCGGGCATCGGGGCCGACGCGGCGCGCACCTTGCGGGCGCGGGGCTGGCGCGTCTTCGCGGCCTGCCGGCAGCAGGCCGATTGCGACCGCCTGCGCGCCGAGGGCTTCGAGTCGCCCCGGCTGGACTACACCGACCCCGAAAGCATCGCGGCCACTCTGGACGCGGTGCTTGGGGCCACCGGCGGCACGCTCGACGCGCTGTTCAACAACGGCGCCTACGCCATCCCCGGCGCGGCCGAGGACCTGCCGGCGGATGCGCTGCGCGCGATCTTCGACGCCAACGTCTTCGGCTGGCACGACCTTACCGTGCGCGTGATCCCGGTGATGCGGGCGCAGGGGCACGGGCGGATCGTCAACCATTCGTCGGTGCTGGGCTACGTCTCGATCCCCTGGCGGGCGGCCTACAACGCCACGAAATACGCCATCGAGGCGCTGACCGACACGCTGCGGATCGAAATGCGCGACACGCCGATCCACGTGGTGACGCTGAACACCGGGCCTGTGGCGACGCGCATCCGCGTGAACTCGATCCCGCATTTCGAGCGCTGGATCGACTGGCGGAACTCGGCCCGGCGGGCGCAGTACGAATCGACCCTGCTGAAGCGTCTCTACGAGGATCGTGGCCCGGACCGGTGGGAGCTGCAGCCCGAGGCGGTGACGCGCGCGCTGATCCGCGCGGTCGAGCATCCGCGCCCCGCGCCGCGCTACTACATCACCACGCCGAGCCGCCTGATGGCGGTCGCGCGGCGGGTGCTGCCGACACGTGCGCTGGATTGGGTGCTGTCGAAAGGGTGATCGCGGGTTCGCAATCGCGCGCGACGGGGTTATGTGCTGCCTGTCGGAACCGGAGGACCCATGCTACACGATCCGTTGTTCATTGCGCTGGCCATCGCCTGCCTTGCCGTCGTCGCCATCCTGCTGTTCGGTATCGGCAGCTTCGCCAAGGGCGGCGAGTTCAACAAGAAGTACGCCAACAAGGCGATGCGGCTTCGCATCATCGCGCAGTTCGTGGCGGTGCTGCTGATCCTGCTGTTCGTCTGGGTGCGCGGAGGCAACTGATGGTCGTTCTCAACCGGATCTACACGCGCGGCGGCGACAAGGGCGAAACCGCGCTGGGCAACGGCGCGCGGGTGCCCAAGTTCTCGCCCCGGGTCGAGGCCTACGGCACCGCGGACGAGCTGAACTCGGTCGTGGGGCTGGCGCGGCTGGCGGCGACGGGCGACGCCGACGCGGCGCTGGCGCGCATCCAGAACGACCTGTTCGACCTGGGCGCCGACCTGTGCCTGCCGGACATGGGCGCGGACGCCAAGCGCGA
>NZ_JBELMH010000047.1:0-3194 GCF_042096055.1 Citreimonas sp.
GTCGGGCAGGTCGGGCGCGATACGATGGACCGCGAAAGCTTTCAGGAGATCGACTACCGCCAGATGTTCGCGCCCGTCGCCAAATGGGCCGCGCAGATCGACGACGCGGCGCGTGTGCCGGAATACATGGCGCGGGCCTTCCGCGTCGCCACCTCGGGCCGGCCGGGGCCGGTCGTGCTGGCCCTGCCCGAGGACATGCTGACCGACACCGCAACGGTGCCCGACGCACAGCCATACGCGCCGACGCAGGCCGCGCTGTCCGAGGCGCAGGCGGATTCCGTGCTGGACGCGCTGAAGGACGCGCAGAGACCGATGATCCTGGCCGGCGGGCCGGGCTGGACCGATGCCGGCGCCGCCGCCCTGCGGCAATTCGCCGAGGCAAGCGACATCCCCGTCGCCACCTCGTTCCGGCGGCAGGACGTGATTGACAACCGATCGGACGTGTATGTCGGCGATTTCGGCACCGGCGTCGCGCCGAGCCTGGTGAAGCGGATCGCAGAGGCCGACGCGCTGCTGGTGCTCGGCGCGCGTCTGGGCGAAATCACCACCAGGACCTACACGAACCTGACGGTGCCGACGCCGGCGCAGAAGCTCATCCACATCCATTGCGACGCGGACGAGATCGGCCGCGTCTACAGCCCCGCCCTCGGGATCGCCGCGGATGCGGGCCAGGCGGTGACGGTTCTGGCCGGCCGGACCGCCGCGACCGGTGCCGACGCGTCCTGGCGGCGCGCCCTGCGCGACGAGTATCTCGCTGATAGCGAACCGCCCGAGCACGACTTCCCGCTCGACATGGGACAGGCGATGGCGGACGTGCGTGACATCCTGCCCGCCGACTGCGTCGTCACGCTGGATGCCGGCAACCATACCGGGTGGGCGCAGCGCTTCCTGCGCTTCGGACGGCCGGGGCGGCAGATCGGATCGACATGCGGGTCGATGGGGTACGCCGTGCCCGCAGCGGTCACGGCGTCCTTGCAGAACCCCGCGCGGCAGGCCATCGCCTTCGTCGGCGACGGCGGCTTCATGATGAGCGGCGCCGAGCTTGCCACCGCGGTGCAGCACGGTGGGCGGCCGATCGTCCTGCTGTTCAACAACCGCACCTACGGCACGATCCGCATGCACCAGGAGCGCGAGCATCCCCGCCGCGTGGTCGGCACCGACATCGTGAACCCCGATTTCGGCTTGCTCGCCAAGGGCTACGGCGCGGCCTACGCGCAGGTTACCGAGACCGCGGCGTTCCGGCCCGCGCTCGAAGCCGCCTTTGCCCATGATGGCCCGACGGTGATCGAACTGGTGACCGATCCCGAACGCATCTCGACCCGCACCACCGTCACCAAGCTGCGCGACAAGGGCTGAGCCGCGGCGCCGCACGCTACGCGCCGGCGTCGTCCAGGAACTCGATCTCGAGGAAGGCGAACTCGAAGTCGTTGGGGTTCAGCACGTCGTGCCGGACCCCCTTCTGCCGGAAATACGGCACGCCCTTGCGCAGGTCGGCGAATTTCGTCGTGCCGCCCGGCTCGTGCAGTTCGAGCTGCCCGTCCAGCAGCGGCACGACCACGTAGTCGTATTCATGCACGTGCCAGCCCGTGTTGTCGCCCTTCTTCGGGAAACGCCATTCGGTCACGCGGGTGCGCGCGTTCTCGATCATCGGGCTGCCCGTGGCCGAGCCGCCGGCCTCTTCGTCACTGCACATGTCGTCTTCCTTGATGTCGGCGCGGCGTGAGGCGGCCGCACGAACGCGCCCGCCCGTGCGCCTGCCTCAGCCGATCTCGTCGCGGATCGCCGCCAGAACCGTGTTGCGCTCTTTCCGGGCGGCGAGCGCCTCGTCCATGTCGACCTTGACGAACTGCGTCGGCGTATTGGGCTGCAGCTGCCCGATCAGGTCCATGTCGGCGGAGATGATCGTGCCCAGCATGAAGTATCCGCCGCCCGACACCGCGTCGCGGTGCAGGACGATGGGTTCCTGACCGCTGGGCACCTGGATCGAGCCGTAGGGATAGCACGCATCGGTGATGTTCGACGGGTCCGAGCCGGCGCTGAACGGCTGCTCGCGCGGCACGAAATCCAGCGGGCGCCCGCCCTGGAAGCGGTAGCCCATGCGGTCGGCCTCGTTCGCGACCTTCCAGGTATCCTCGAAGAAGGTGCGCTGCGCCTCTTCGGTGATCCGGTGCCAGTAGAGCCCCGGCAGCACCCGCAGCCTGGCCGATGCGCCCGGCAGGCGGCGATTCCCTTCGGACACCGACGCGCCCGGGCGGGCCTTGCCCGAGGCCTTGCCCAGCGGCAGTTCGTCGCCCGGCTGCACCGCGCGTCCATCCACGCCGCCCAGCGCGCCGATCGGGTAGGTCGACCGGCTGCCCAGATACGGCTGCGTGTCGATGCCGCCCGAGATGGCGATATAGGCGCGCGCGCCGGCCTTGAGGAAGTCGAAGGACAGCACCTGGCCCTTCTTCACCGCCAGCGCGGTCCAGGTCGGCTGCTCCTCGCCGTCGATCTTCGGCGGCAGCTCGGCGCCGCAGACGGCGACGGTCGCGTCCTCGGTGAATTCCAGCTCGGGTCCGACGAACACTGCCTCGAGCCCGGCGGCGGTTTCGGGGTTGCCGACCAGCAGGTTCGCGGCCCGCAGGGCAAGCCGGTCCATCGCGCCGCCGATCGGGATGCCCAGATGGTAATACCCCGGGCGGCCGAGATCCTGGATCGTCGTCATGATCCCGGAGGTGATGACGTTAATCGGCATAGAGGGCCTCCATCAGCTTGGCGTTGGTGCCGTCCATGTCCGCGTTGAAATCGTCGAGCGAGAAGACCACGTTCTTCATCCGGGGTTCGAACCGGCCGGCCTGGACGTCGGCGCTGATCGCGTCGTATTCGGCCCGGTCGATGGGGCGCCATTTCACGATGTCGCCGGGGCGGAAGAACACCATGAAGTCCTTTAGGTACGGCGCTTCCTGCTTGGGGTCGAAGATCGTCATCGGCGTGATGCCGAACATCTGGTAGCCGCCCGCGCCGCGCACCGAGTAGATGCACGAGAACGAGCCGCCGTAGCCCACGGTCTGCTTCGGCGTGTCGGTGCGGGGACGGACGTATTTCGGCACCTGGATCTGCCGCGACCGGTCGACCATCTGGTAGAGGAACGGCAGCCCTGACACGAAGCCCACCATCGACACGAACCACGGCGCGCCGTGATGCGCCTTGATGAA
>NZ_JBELMH010000047.1:3294-9412 GCF_042096055.1 Citreimonas sp.
TCGAACTTGATCTGGAACGACGCGTTCGCCGGGCAGATCTCGGTCACGCCGTCGATCTTGGCGTCGCGCACGGCGTTGGTCATGGCAAGCGAGGTGAAGAACGCCTCGAGCGACATTTCCTCGTCGACCTCGACGAAGATGTGTTCGTCGCCTCCGAAAGTGTACCGGCTCATGTCGTTGTCTCTCCCTGATCGGTGAGTGTGTCGGCGGCGTGCTCGAGCCATGTCTCGAGCCAGCGCGTGTGCACCGCGTTGGCCTGCACGTCCGCGTTCCGCGCGAGCGCCGTGAACAGGGGCGCCGTGGTGGGCAGGCCGCCGATCTCGAGATCGCGCAGTGCGGCTTCGAGCCGCGCGATCGCGGCCTTTCGGTCCGGCGCCCAGACGATCAGCTTGCCCAGCAGCGAGTCGTAGAAGGGCGGGATCGCGTAGCCTTCGTAGAGCATGTGGTCGAAGCGGATGCCCTCACCCTCGGGCACGCGCAGCGCGCTGACCTGTCCGGGGAACGGCATGAAGCCGTTTGCCGGATCCTCGGCGTTCAGCCGCACCTCGATCGCGTGGCCGTTGCGCGCGATGTCCGCCTGCGTCAGGCCCAACGGCTCGCCGCCGCAGACCCGGATCATCCCGGCCACGAGGTCGGTGTCGCAGATCATTTCGGTCACCGGATGCTCGACCTGGATCCGGGTGTTCATCTCGATGAAGTGGAAGTCTTCGGTCTCGTCGTCGTAGAGGAACTCGACCGTCCCGGCGCCGCGGTAGCTGACCGAGCGCGCCAGCGCCACCGCGGCATCGCAAAGCCGCTCGCGGGTGGCATCGTCCAGCGCGGCCGATGGTGCCTCTTCCCAGACCTTCTGCCGCCGCCGCTGAAGCGAGCATTCGCGGTCGTAGAAATGCACCACGTCGCTGCCGTCGCCCAGCACCTGGACCTCGACGTGGCGGGCAGTCTCGATGACCTTCTCGATGTAGATGCCGCCGTCGCCGAAAGCCGATTTCGCCTCGTTCGCGGCCTGCGAGGCGAGGGTGCGGAATGTCTCGGCGTCCTGCGCGATGCGGATCCCACGCCCGCCGCCGCCGGCCGAGGCCTTGATCATCACCGGAAAGCCGACCTCGCGCGCGATCGTCAGCGCGGCGTCCATGTCGTTGATCACGCCGTCGCTGCCCGGCACGGTGGGCACGCCCACCTTGCGCGCCTGTTCGCGCGCCGCGGCCTTGTCACCCATCAGCCGGATCGTGTCGCCGGTCGGGCCGACGAAGACGAAGCCCGCGCGTTCCACGGCGTCGGCGAAATCCGCGTTTTCGGACAGGAAACCATAGCCGGGATGGATCGCATCCGCCCCGCTTTCGTGCGCGGCGGTCAGGATGGCGTCGGTGTTCAGGTAGGATTTCGCGGCCGAGGGCGGGCCGATCACCTTGACCTCGTCCGCGATCCGCGCGGCGAGGCTGTCGGTATCCGCCTCGCTGGCAACCTGCACCACGCGCATGCCCAGCGCCTTCGCCGCGCGGTTGATCCGGCAGGCGATCTCGCCCCGGTTCGCGATCAGGATCGTTTCGATGCTGCGCGCCGCCATCGTCACTCGAGCTCGGCGATCGTCGTGCCCGCCGTGACCGGATCGCCGTCGTCGACCGGGAAGGCGGCGATGGTCCCGTCCGCGTCGGCCTTGATCTCGTGGAAGGTCTTCATCACCTCGACCAGGGCAATGGTGTCGCCCTTCGCGACGGTATCGCCGACCTCGCGGAAGGGCGGTTCCTCGGGCGAGGGTTTGCGGAAGAACGTGCCCGGTATCGGGCTCTTGATCGCGTGCGCCATGGGTCTCTCCTGTTCCTGTAACCGGCTCGCCTGCGCGGCCTAGAGCTTGCTCACCGCCGTATGGACCGCCTTGGCGATCTCGACCGAATTCGGCGTGTCCGAATGGATGCAGACGGTCTCGGCCTTCGCGGGCAGCGTCTTGCCGCCCACTGTGGTCATCTTGCCGTCGCGCACCGCCTCGACCGCGCGGCGGGCGGCTAGCTCGGGCTCCACCGCCTCGTGCTCGCGCGTGATGATCAGCCCGCCCTCGTCGCTGTAGTCGAGGTCGGCGAAGAACTCGGGCAGGAAGCCCACGCCGCGCTCGGTATAGACCTCTTCGTGCAGCGTGCCCGCGATGCCGGTCACCGGCACGCCGTAGACTGCGGCCGCATCCGCCACCGCCTCGGCGATGGGGCGCTGACGCGCGGCCATGCCATAAAGCGCGCCATGCGGCTTGATGTGGCTCAACTCCATCCCCTCCATCTTCAGAAAGGCGTCGAGGGCACCAATCTGGTAGAGGACGATGTTGGCCATCTCCTCGCGGTCGATCTTCATCTCGCGGCGCCCGAACCCCGGCAGGTCGGGCAACGAGACATGCGCACCGACCTTTACACCGTGCCGGTTGGCCAGCGCGACCGTGCTGCGCATGTGGTTGGGGTCCGAGGCGTGGAACCCGCAGGCGACGTTCGCCTGCGTGATGTAGGGCATGATGCCTTCGTCGTTTCCGACCCGGTAGAGGCCAAAACTTTCGCCCATGTCGCAGTTGATGTCCGCCCGCATGGGCCGCCTCCTTCAAGCCTGTTCCGGAACCGTCGACCGATGCGCGACCGGCGATTTGGCGAAAGCTTAGAGGGAAGGCGCGGATATTGTAAAATTCGAATATCGGCGCAAAGATATCGAGAAATGAGATGCAGCAGAGCGTTGGATTGTGCAGTCTGAACGACGGGGTGAGGCGCCGTTTCGGAAGGCGTTGCAATGGGCTGTAAGCGGTCCCTGAAGCAATCGTCCTAATGAATGACCTTAGGTCAAGGTCGCGCAATGGTCCGCGTAATCGATTTCCCGGAATGAAGGTATCGGAAAAATGAAAGAGCCGTCGCTGCGCCAGATCCGCTACTTCACGGCCGTCGCGAATGCAGGCCAAGTGTCCCGCGCGGCCCGTGAACTCAACGTCTCGCAGTCGGCCCTGACCAATGCCGTCAAGCAGCTCGAGGACATCATCGGCGTACCGCTTTTCGTGCGCCACGGCAGTGGCGTGACCCTGACCTACGAGGGCAATATCTTCCTCGATCACGCGCTGCGCGTCATGTCGGTGGTGGAAGAGGCCGTCCGTTCGCCGGGCCGCAAGCGCGACGACATCACCGGTCGGCTGCGTCTCGCGATCACCTACACGGTCGCAGGCTACTTCATCTCGCCCTTCATCGAGCGCTTCATGCACGCCTTCCCCGGCGTCGCGGTCGAACTGACCGAGGCTCCGCGCGCGCGCATCGAGGACGGGCTGGTGTCCGGGAACTTCGACCTCGCGGTGCTGCTGACCTCGAACATCGTCGACCAGGAAGGGCTGGAATACGAGACGCTGCGCCAGTCGCGCCGCCGCCTGTGGCTTGCTTCGCGGCATCCGCTTCTGTCGCAGCCGAACGTCACCTTGGCGGACGTCGCGCGGGAGCCGTACATCATGCTGACCGTCGACGAGGCCAGCAACACCGCGCAGCGCTACTGGAACCAGACGGCGCATCGTCCGAACACCATTCTGCGCACCTCGTCGGTCGAGGCCGTGCGCTCCTTCGTGGCCGGCGGCATGGGCGTCACCATCCTGTCGGACATGGTCTATCGGCCGTGGTCGCTGGACGGGCGCCGGGTCGAGGTGATCCCACTGGCAGACAAGGTGCCCACGATGGACGTGGGCCTGGCCTGGCCCGCCAACGTGCCGCTGGGCAGCGCCGCCTCGGCCTTCCGCGACTTCATGCATCTGGGCGACGAGGCGTGACTACGCCGATTGAACGATGCCGCAAAAAAGGGCCGCCCTTTCGGACGGCCCGTTGACGATGCATGCGGATACGTCCACGCGTCAGATCCAGTGCGCGACGCTGCGACGCTCGAAGGTCTCGCGGAACTGCGCGGTGGTCTTCGGCAGCAAGTCCCCCGTCTCCCATTCCAGGATCACGGCGTAGCGGCGCACCGCGTCCAGCGCGTCGATCTCGCCGGACTTGTAGAGATCCGCGACCTGCTGCGGGTCCATGCGCGCCCAGTCGAGGCGCGCGGCCCTGATCTCGGCCCGCAGCTTTTCGGTGGCGGCGGTGTCGACCTCGTATTCGCACAGGTCGGCGTCGATCTCAGTGATGACAACACCGTAATCCCGCGCCGCGCGCTCGACCGAGACGTAATCGTCGATCACGTCCTCGCGCACCTTATCGACGTCGCGCTCCAGCGGGTCGCCGAAGCCGCCTCCGCCGGCGGTGGGCCGCGCGAATTCGTCGCCCGTGTGAACCGGGTAGTCCGAGAACACCGACCCCAGCCATTTCGCCTCGGTCTCGCCGTTGCGGCGGATGGTCAGGCCATGCGGCATCGACGGCAGGCCGCCCTCGATCCCCCAGACCACCGCGCGCTCTCGGTCGCAGATGTAGGACATCACGGCGCTTTCGCTTTCCAGCAGGATCGAGGTCTTCTGCACCCCGGCCCCGCCGCGCCACTTCCCCGGCCCCGGGCTGTCGCGCAGGATCTGGAATTCAGTCGTGCGGGTCGGGTTGACGCGCTCGTTGCCCTCGTTGGGCTGCGACATGAGGCCGGTGCCGAAACAGGCGGTCGTCACGTCCGAGCCGTCCTTGCCGTTCCGCCCGCCCCAGCCGCCGGGAAGCCATTCGTAGAACATGAACATCGGCTTGTCCGGCGACCGCAGGTCGCGCCCGCCCGCCAGCAGGTATTCGAGGTTGAACGCGCAAGCGATGGCCCGCTCGGGCATGATCTGCGACCACATCTCGAAGATCGCGTTCATGATCTTCTCGAACGGCATCAGGAACCCGGTCACCGCGACCGGCCACTGGGCGCTGACGACGCTGCCTTCGGGCGCCGAGATGTCGATCATCCGGTAGAACCCGCTGTTGAGCGGCAGGTCCGGGAAGAACGTCTTCATGCCCGCCACCACGGCCGAGAACGTGGCCCCCGGCGCCGAGTTGTAGATCGACGCGATAGTGGGATGGCTGCCCGCGAAGTCGTAGTGGATCCGGTCGCCCGCGATGGTCATCCTGATGTGGATGGGGATCATACCCTCGCCCTGCCCCGGGTCGCGGTCGATGTAATCCACCGTCTCCCACGTGCCGTCCGGCAGCGCGGCGATGCGCTGGCGCACCGAGCGTTCGACGTAATCCTGCACCTCGCGCATGCCCTGAAGCACCTGATCGCGGCCGTATTTCCTGACCAGCCGCAGCACCTCGCGCTCGGACACCTGGGTGGCCTGGGCCTGCGAATGGATGTCGCCGATGATCGAGGCCGGATCGCGCGTGTTCGCCGCGATCATGCCGGCCACGTCGTGGCAGAACTCGCCCGCACGGAACAGGCGCACAGGCGTGATGCGCACCGCCTCGCGGAACATGTCGCGGGCGCTGACGTCGAACGAGCCGGGGACCGACCCGCCGAGGTCGGACCAGTGACCGTTCGACTGCGAGAACCCGATCAGCGTGTCGTCGTCGAAGATCGGTCGCACCAGCCGCACGTCGCTGAAATGCGTGCCCCCCGCGTAGGGGTCGTTGATCGCGTAGACGTCGCCGGGCATCATCTCGCCGCCGAAGACGCGGATCACGTCCTTGCAGGTGAAATGCAGCGTGCCGACATGCACGGCGATGTCTTGGTTGCCCTGCGCGACCGAGTTGCCCTCGGCGTCGTGCAGCCCGTTCGAGAAGTCGCGGTTGTAGATCACGAAGGAATAGCAGGTGCGCAGCATCTGCTCGGCCATCTGGTCGACGGACGTGATGAACGAGTTCTTCAGAACCTCGAATGTCACCGGATCGAGTTGGTCATGAATCTGGGTCATTTTTCATGCCTTCGTGTGAATGAGAATGTTCATGTAGGCGTCCACCTCGGCGGTCATGCCGGGCGGCACGACGGTGGTGGAATCCAGCTGCTCGACGATGGCCGGGCCGCGGAAGGTGGCGCCCGCTGTCAGCGTTTCACGTTCGTACATCGCGGCATCGTGCGCCGTGCCGTCGAACCAGACCTTGCGGTGCTGCGCGGCCTCGGGCGTGTAGGTCTCTGGTTCGGTGCGCGCGGGTTCGGCCTTGGGCACGATACCGACCGCCTTGACCGCCACGCGGAACAGCGACACCGGCGCGTCCTTGCGCGAATA
>NZ_JBELMH010000047.1:9512-27233 GCF_042096055.1 Citreimonas sp.
CGACCGCCTTGACCGCCACGCGGAACAGCGACACCGGCGCGTCCTTGCGCGAATAACTGTATTCGCGCGCGTGTTCCTCGTGGAACGCCTGCACCAGTTCGGCCGTGTCGACGATCTTCGACGGCACAGAAACCTCGAGCGAGCGCCACTGCCCCTGGTACATCATTTCGACCGTGCGCTGCAGCATCATGTCCTTCGGCTCGACACCTTCGCGGGCCAACTGGTCGCGCGCCTCTCCCTCGATGCGCTGGAACGCCGCCTCGATCTCGGCAGGGTCGGTGCCGTCGGCCGGGCGCATGAAGCTGTCGGAAAAGTCGTGCTGGATGTCGACCAGCAGGCAGCCCAGTGCCGAGGTGACGCCGGGGTTCGGCGGCACGATCACCGTCGGGATCGACAATTCACGCGCGACCGCGGCCCCGTGCAGCGCGCCCGCGCCGCCGAAGGCGCACAGGGCGAAGTCGCGCGGATCGTAGCCGCGCGAGATCGACAGCAGGCGCACGGCGTTTCCCATGTTAGCGTTGGCCACGCGCACGATCGCCTCGGCGGCCTCGTGCAGCTCCATGCCGAAAGGCTCGGCCACCGAGCGGCGCACGGCGTCCTCGGCCAGTTGCGGGTCCAGCGTGATCTTGCCGCCCGCCAGCGAGGTGCCGAGCCGCCCGAGCACCACGTTCGCGTCGGTGTTGGTCGCGATCTCGTTGCCGTTCCTGTAGCAGGCGGGCCCCGGATCGGCGCCGGCCGATTGCGGCCCGTTGCGCAGCGACCCGCCCTCGTCCCGCCAGGCCAGCGACCCGCCGCCCGCGCCGATGGTCAGCACCTCGATCGACGGGAAGCGGATCGGAAAGCCGTACTCGATGTACCAGTCCTTGGTGATGCGCGGCTCTCCCTGGTACGAGACCGACACGTCGGTCGACGTGCCGCCCATGTCGAAGCCGATCGTGTTCGGGTAGCCGCAGAGGTTGCCGATGAATCGACTGGCGATCGCACCCGCGGCAATGCCCGATCCGGCCAATCGCGCGGCGAAGTCGCGGACCGCCTTGGTCGTCATCACGCCGCCGCCGGTATGGAGCAGCAGCAGTTCGCGCGCATAGCCGCCATCGGCCAGCTTGTCCGACAGGCGCGCCACGTAATCGACCACCACGGGCGACACGACCGCGTTGGCCATGGTGGTCGAGAACCGCTCGTGCTCGAAAATTTCGGGCATGATCTGCGACGAGATCGAGACCGGAACGTCCGGCATGACCTCTTTCAGGATGTCGCGCATGCGCTGCTCGTTGGCGCCGTTCACGTAGGAGTTCATGAAGCACACGGCGATCGCCGCCACGCCGCGTTTCTTCAGGATGCCCGCCACGCGGTAGGCGTCGTCCTCGTCCAGCCCGATCAGGACCTCGCCCTCTGCGCTGACGCGTTCGCGCACGGTCAGGCGGTCGCGGCGCGGGATGTAGGGCTTGGCCACGTCCTTGTAGGTGTCCCAAAGGTCTTCCTTGTTGGCGCGCCGGATCTCGACCACGTCGCGAAAGCCCTCGGTGCAGACCATCGCCGCGCGCGGCAGGTTGCGGGTGATCAGCGCGTTGGTCGCCACGGTCGTCCCGTGCGAGAACATGGACACGTCCGGCAGGTCGATCCCCGCTTGGTCGATGCCGTTCATGATCGCGCGCATCGGGTCGTCCGGGGTCGAGGCGGTCTTCTCGATCCGGATCGCGCCGGTCGTCTCGTCCATGATGCAGATGTCTGTGAAGGTGCCCCCCACGTCGACGGCGACTCTGGTATTGGCCATGCTGGCGTCCTCTTTTGCATCGGGCAAAGCCTGCCCGCTCGCCGAAGCGATGCTTCGGCGGGAGTGTCGAACCTTGGTCTTGCGGTCTTTTCAGCGCCGTCGGGCCATGCCCGACGATGCGGCGGTCACGTGCGGAGGCGTCCTGCCTCCTTGCGGGTCTCTGTCGGCGTGCAGCCAAACCTCGCCTTGTAATGCTTGGAAAACTGCGCCTGGTCGGCGAAGCCCCAGCGATAGGCGATCTCGGCCACGGTCGCGGCATTGCCGGCGGCGCGCAGATCCTCGGAACAGCGCACCAGGCGGCGGTCGCGGATGTAGCCGTTCACGGACTGGCCCGTCTCGGTGAACAGCTGCTGAAGGTAGCGCAGCGAGATGCCGCAGGCGTCGGCCACCACGGCGGGCGACAGGTCGGGCGCTTTCAGATGCTCGCGGATGAACTGCTCGGCCCGATAAAGGTGCGCCGAGCGGATGGTCGAGGTGCTGCTGCCCAGCACGCGGCTGTCGTTCCGGATGGCCAGGCACAGCAGGTCCAGAAGGTGGTTGCCGGCGGCCTCGCGCGCGGCGTCGTCCAGCTGGGCGACATGCGACACCGCCATGCGCAGGCTGCTCAGGAAATAGCTCGCCACGCCCTCGCGGCCGTCGAAGGTCAGGCCGCCCAGCCGCTCGGCCGGGCCCACGCGCGCCCGAACGCTGGCCGAGGGCACCTTCAGCACCCATTGCACGTTGCGCCCGTCGTGCCAGTACTCGTAGGGCGCGTCGCTGCGTTCGACCAGGAAGCCGCCCGGCTTGCAAGACGTGCGGCGCTGGTTCTGCGAGAACTGCACCTCTTCGTTCTCGGGGATCGCGATCAGCAGCGAGCTTTCGGTCTCGTTCAGGAAATGGTGCCGCTTGCGACGGTAGAGAACCGCGTCGCACTGGATCCGCGACAGGCCGACGACGCCCAGCGACCAGCGGTCCATCGTGCCGTAGAAATTCGAGCGGTCCCGACAATCGGTCTCCAGCGGAAAATACGCCTCGGACACGACCTGCTGCCATGTCTCATCACCCTTGGGGGCCTGCGTATGCGCGCGGTTGAAGATGATCGTCACTCTCTCGGAAAGTCTGCCATGCGCCGGATAGTGCCACACCGCGCCGCGGTTTCTTGGTGATTAACGCATAAATCCTTGCCTTGGGCGCCGCGGGCGAAGTCCTGCCTGCCTGCGAGGCGGTTTTGGACCCGCGATCATGTGGCGTCCGCAAAGGCCGCGCGGATCGTCTGCTGGTCCGCACCGGCGCCGAGCAGGGCGGCCAGGAGAAGCCGCGCCTTGATCGGCGACAGCGCACCCGCGAAGATCACGCCCGCATCATCGAGCGTGCGGCCGCCGGAATCCTTGCCGTAGATCGGCATCGTGCGCCCCTCGGCACAGCGCGAGGCGACGACGACGGGGATGCCGCTGGCGGTCAGTCGCGCGATCCGGTCGGCGAAGCCCTTGGGGGCGTTGCCCCGGCCAAAGGCCGCCAGCACGATGCCGGTCTTGCCGGACGATGCGCAGTAATCGAGGTAGTCGGGCGTGCTGCCCAGCCCGAGCAGGATCAGCTCGACGCCCGCGTCGAGCCGTGGGGCCGTGATCGTCCGGCGCGCCATCGGGCGGCGGTAGAGGTGGACCGCTCCGCCATCGACCTCGCCCAGCTTGCCCAATCCGATCGACCGGAACGTGTCGACGCGCGAGGTGTGCGCCTTTGTCACTTCGCGCGCGGCGTGGATGTCGCCTTCGAACAAGATCACCGCACCCTGGCCACGCAGCCCTTCGGTGGCAGCGCAGCGGATGGCGTCGGCGATGTTGCGCGGCCCGTCCGTGTCAGGCGCACCGGCGTGGCGCTGCGCCCCGGTGAAGACCACAGGCTTGTCCGAGGTAACCAGCAGATCGGCGAGGTAGGCGCTTTCCTCCATCGTGTCGGTGCCGTGCGTGACCACGACTCCCGCGACATCGTCATCGGCGAGGCAGGCGTCGATGCGGGCGCACAGGCGATGCACCGTCTCGAGGTCGAGCGCGTAGCTGCCCACCGCCTCGAAATCCTCGACCCGCACGCCAATGCCCTCGGGCCGGTCGTGCAGAGTGTCCAGCAGCCGCGCGCCCGCGACGCCGGCATTGACCGGCCCGCCCGCGCGATCCGCGGTCGAGGCGATCGTGCCGCCAGTCGCGATCAGTGTCACCGTCTTCATGGCATCCCCCATCCGGGGCCGCCGCGGCAATCAGCCGGCGCGGCGGCGCGCGCGGCGTTCCGCCGCCAGTTCAATGATCTCGTTCCAGCGGCGCACGAGGAAATTGTGCTCGTCCATCGTGCTGTTCCAGACCGCGATGTGGTTCGAACGCGCCAGCCGCGATCCGCCCGACCGGACCTCGCCCGTGCGGATCGCGCAGTGGCCGTCGGGGTCGGGAAGATCGCAGGCGGCGGGCTTGCCCTCGTACCAGTAATCCCATTCCTCGGCGCTGAGATGTGTGCGCACCCGTTCCGGCACGGACATGTAGTAGCCCTGCCGCGCCAAACAGGCGCCGGCCCAGCCATCGAGGAACCAGTTCATCCAGGCATAGCCCATGTCCAGCCGCGAGCCGGAAAGGTGCTTGGACAGGCACAGCCCGCCGTGCCAGGCGCGGTAACCCTCGGCCGGGGAAGCTTGCCGTACGCGGATGCCGCGCGCCTTCATGCCCACGACCGCCGGCGACCAGATCGACGAGATCGACAGCTCGCCGCTGGCGAAGCGCTCGACCGGTTCGGACGCCCGGCGCCAAAACGGCGCGAGGTGGCCCGAGTTCACCAGATCAACCGCCTGGTGGTACATCTCGTCGATCTCGGCCACGGTCATGTTGCCGAGGTCCTGCACCTCCATCCGACCGGCGGCGACCAGCGCCATCGTCAGGTCGAAGGCGCCGATCGCGGGTTCGTCCACCAGCGCGACCCGACCATGCCAGCGTGGGTCGAGCAGTTCTGACCAGCTGACCACGTCGCGGTCCACGTCCAGCGCCGCATCTGCCTGATTGATCGCGAAACTGTCGAAATTGTAGACCGTCGGCAGCATCGAGATGTGCCGCCCCGGGTTCGCCGACAGCGTCGCGTCGGGCTGCACGAACAGCCGCGTCGCCGGCGCGTCGCCGAGCCCCCGCCCGGACGCCCCCGATCCGACCGAGCGAGCCAGGTCGCTCATCTCGCCCCAGGCCTCGATGCGGTCGATCTCGATCGGCTGGATCGCGCGCCAGTGCCAGACGATGTCCAGGTTGTGAAAGCACTGGTCGTAGACGTCGTAGCGATCCGGCTCCATCGCGGCGGTGCGTTGGGCGGTGACGAAGTCCTGCTCCATGAACTCGACCGGAAAACCGAGATCGGCCTCGGCGCGGTCCTTGAGCAGCCGCCAGGGCAGAATTTCGGTGCAGAGAATGCGCAGTGGTTCCATCAGGCCACTGCTCTCACTTCGTCCAGTTTCATGAAAGCGTAAAATGACCGGCGGATGCGGTCCGGATCGATCCCTTCGAGGATGAAGACCATGCGCGAAACGCGCGGCCCCTCGGGCCAGTGCGTCATGTGCACCGGGGCGTGCACCAGATGCTGCACGCCGTGAACCGCCACGGGTCGATCCTCGCCCGCGATGGCGAGGATCCCCTTGAAGCGAAAGATGCGGTCGCCATAGCGGTGCAGCAGCAGCGTCAGCCAGATGCCGAAATCGGTCCAGTCGACGCTTTGCTCGACGGTCAGCGAGAACGTGACGACGCCCAGGTCCTCGTTCACGTCGTGGTGGTGATGATGGTGGTGGTGCGCGCGCGTCTCCGCGACATCCTCGGGCGGCAGGGCTGGATCGAGCCGCGCGATGATGGCGCGCGTCTCGTCCGCGCCGGTCACGACGGGCGCGGTGGGGTTGATGCGCGACAGGGTCGCCCGCAGGGCGGTGATGTCGGCGACCTCGACGAGGTCGGTCTTGGTCAGGATGATCCGGTCGGCTGCCGCGATCTGGCGTACCGCCTCGGCCCGATGCTCGACCTGGCGGGCGGCGTTGACTGCGTCGACGGTGGTCAGCACGCCGTCGTTCTCGAAATGGCTGCGCAGCACCGGGTGCGCGCGCAGCGTCTGCAGAACGGGATAAGGATCGGCCAGGCCCGTCGTCTCGATCACGACGCGGTCGAAGTCGATCTCGCCGCGGGTGCGCAGGCTGTCGAGGTTCATCAGCGCGTCGGCCACTTCGCCGCGGACGGTGCAGCAGATGCAGCCGGACTTCATCAGGACCACGTTGTCGTCGATCCGGTCCAGCAGGTGATGGTCCAGTCCAACCTCGCCGAACTCGTTGATCAGCACGGCGGCGCGCGCCATCGCGGGATCGGTCAGCAGGCGCTGCAGCAGCGTGGTCTTGCCAGACCCCAGGAAACCGGTCAGCAGGGTGACGCCGATCATTGTTTCTGCGCCCAGTCGATCAGCGCTTCGTCCAGCGGGTCGATCTCGCGGCCGCACAGCGCCTCGGCCTCGGGCCAGAGATGCGAGAAGGATTCGAAGACGGTCGACGCGCCGGTGGCGTTCGAGACCACGAAGGACGTGCCCTGCCATTCCGCCAGCTTGATCCGGCGGAAGGACAGGACCCGGTTGGCCGCGGCCACGCGCCTTGCGCCCTCGGACCGCCGCGAATGGCGATCGGTGTTGCGGGTGAACACGCCGGGGCGATCAACCGAATGCGTCCAGTGATCGTCACATCCGAGAATTCCGCAAAGCGAGCACATGAGGGGCCTTTCGTGTTGTGGCGGGCCGCCCCCGGCTGGGAAGCGGCCCTTCGGCAGAGGTTACTTGCGCGGGAAGCGCCGGTCGTAATCGTCGGCCATCTCGTTCATCGTCAGGAAGCGGACGCCTTCGTGCGCCTTCATGTGCGCGATCAGCCGTTCCAGCATCATCAGCACCTGCGGGCGGCCGGACACGTCGGGGTGGATCGTGATCGGGAAGACCGCGTAATCCATGTTCCGATACACCCAGTCGAACTGGTCGCGCCACATCTGCTCGATGTCGCGGGGGTTCACGAAGCCATGGCTGTTGGGCGATTTCTTGATGAACATCATCGGCGGAAGGTCGTCGAGATACCAGTTCGCCGGGATCTCGATCAGGTCGGTCTCCTCGCCGCGCACCAGCGGCTTCATCCACTCCTCGGGCTTGGCCGAGTAGTCGATCTTGGTCCACTTGTCGCCGACGCGCACGCGGTAGGGCGTGAAGTCGTTGTGCATCAGCGAGTGGTCGTACTTGATGCCCTTCTTCAGCAGCAGCTCGTTGGTGACGTTGGAGAATTCCCACCACGGCGCCACGTAGCCGGTCGGCCGCTTGCCCGAGATCTCGGTGATCAGCTCGATCCCCTTGTCCAGCACGGCCTCTTCCTGCTCGGCCGTCATGGCGATCGGGTTCTCGTGGCTGTAGCCGTGGATGCCGATCTCGTGGCCGCGCTTGGCGACGTCGCGCATCTGCTCGGGGAAGGTCTCGGCCGAATGGCCGGGGATGAACCAGGTCGTCGTCAGCCCCTGCTGGTCGAACAGGTCGAGCAGGCGGGGCGAGCCGACCTCGCCCGCGAACATCCCGCGCGAGATGTCGTCGGGGCTGTCCTCGCCGCCGTAAGAGCCGAGCCAGCCGGCGACCGCGTCGACGTCGATGCCGAAGCCGACCTGAATATCCTTAGCCATGGTTGTAGTCTCCCTCTTTCCGTTACTGGTGAATCAACGTGACCGATGCGGGGTCGACCCCCAGCGTCACGGCCGAGCCTGACGACAGGCTTTCGGCCTCGGGCGAGCCGGAATGCGTCTCGACGTCGATCTCGCGGCCGTCGCTGAGGCGCACACGCAGGAAGCCGATCGAGCCCACAAGCTGCTTGGCGGTCACGGTGCCGGGCAGCGCGATCTCTCCGGGCGTGTGGCGCAGGCCCAGGCGGAAGGATTCCGCCGGGATCACGGCGGTGTCGGCGCCGGTTCCGCCGACGCCCGCGATGGGCCCGTAGGGCGTCTCGATCTGCTGCAGCCCGCCGTCGAGCGCGGGGCCCGGCTTGCCCCGGATGATGGTGTTCGAGCCGATGAACTCGGCCACGAAGGGCGTGGCGGGACGGGTGTACAGCTCTTTCGGGGCGGATATCTGCTCGACCACGCCGTTCGACATGACGACCACGCGGTCCGACAGGCCCAGCGCCTCGGACTGCGCATGGGTGACGAAGACGAAGGTGATCCCGAGATCGCGCTGCAGCAGCTTAAGCTCGTTCTGGATGATCCGCCGCAGGCTGGCGTCCAGCGCGCCCAGCGGCTCGTCCAGCAGCAGGATCTCGGGCTCGACCACAAGGCCGCGCGCCAGCGCGATCCGCTGCTTCTGGCCGCCCGACAGCCGGTCGGCCTTGCGGTCGGCGAATTCGTTGAGGTTGAGCATCTCGAGGATGCGGTCGACCTTGTTGTTCTTCTCGGCCCTGGGCATCTTCTTGACGTCGAGGCCGAAGGCGATGTTCTGGCGCACGGTCATGTGCGGAAACAACGCGTAGTTCTGGAAGATCATCGAGGTCGGGCGCTTCTCGGGCGGCGTGTGCGACACGTTCCGGCCCTTGATCAGGATCTCGCCGTTGGTGATGTCCTCGAACCCCGCGATCATGCGAAGCGTCGTGGATTTGCCGCACCCGGACGGGCCGAGGAACGCCACGAATTCCCCCTTCTCGACCTTCAGGTCGAAATCGGACACCGCGACGGTCCCGTCGGGATAGGTCTTGCCGACCGAAACGAGTTCAAGATCGTACTGCATCGTCACCGTGCCTCGGAACGTTGGGGGCCATGCGGTGGGCGCGCGGTCTGGCCGCGCGCCCGGTCGTCGATCAGGCGTTCAGGAACTCGTCCCAGCGGCGGATCAGGTGGTCGTACTCGTCCGGCCACTGGTGCCAGTAGGCGACGTTCGAGGCGCGCTCTTCGAGCGAGCCGCCGTCGCGCAGATCGCCCGGCACGATGCCGCGCTCGGCCGGGGCATCCCACGGCTGGCCCTCGTACCAGAAGGCATAGGCCATGGGGTCCATCGCGTTCTTGATGTTGGTCGAGGGCGAGTAGTAGCCCTGCTCGGTCACGGTGATGCCCGGCTCACCCGAGAGCCAGAAGTTGGCGTAGGCGATCACGGCCTCGCGGTTCGGCGTGCCCTTCAGCATCGACGGCCCGATCGACCAGGCGCGGTAGCCTTCGCGCGGCCGCGCGTACTTGGCGGGCTTGCCCTGCGCTTTCACCGCCATCACGGCCGGCTGCCATGCGTCGCAGACCACCATCTCGCCCGAGGCCATCAGGTTCACCAGCTCGCCGAAGTCACCCCACAGGGCGCGGAACTGGCCGTCCTTCTTCTTGGCGATCAGGAACTTCGTGGCTTCGTCGATTTCCTCGACGTTGGGGTTGCCGGGGTTCGGGACCTCGAGCATGCCCAGCGTGTTCATCGCCAGGATCGCCTGGCCGAACGCGATCAGCGGGTCGACGTTCAGGCCCGACTTGCCGCGCCACTTCTCGTCGAAGATGGCGGTCCAAGTGTTGGCTTCCTCGTCCGACAGCACCTCGGGGTTGTAGCCGATCGAGTCGTAGTTGTAGACGGCCGGGACCATGTACAGTTCGGTCTGCGCTTCGTCCGCCCAGATCTGGCCGACGATCTGAGAGCGGGTTTCCCACTTCGGATCTGGCGTGGTGAAGGTGTCGCGGATGTTGGCCCAGTTCGGCACTTCCGAGACCGGGATCGGCTCGACGTTGTCGGTGGCGATCAGCGCGGGCAGACGCTCGGCGATGATCTCCCACGTGTCGAAATCGGACGAGCCCGACAGGATGCGCGTCTGCGAATCCGGGAAGGTCGCGGGCGTGCCCGAGACCGAACCGACGCCGCTCGACTGCTGGAACATCTCGAGGATGCGGTCCTGAACGGTGGTCGACAGGCCGGTCGTGCGCAGCGCCTGGTTGCCCAGTTCCTGCGCGCGGGCCCAGCTGGCCCACGGATGGATCCCGGTGCCGAGGGCGGCGGCGCCAAGCGCGGCGCTGCCCTTCATGAAGGTACGACGGTTCGGTGTTTTCATGGTCATGTTCCCTGCTTTTGATTGGTTTTCTAGACTTCAGTAGCGGCCCGGTAGCAGGCCGCCATCGACCGTCACGACCTGCCCCGTCAGGTAGGACGCGTCGGCGGATGCCAGGAAGCCGATGACGCTGGCGATCTCTTCCGGCTCGCCCAGACGGTTCATCGGGATGTAGGGAGACGCGATTTCCGCAGCGTTCGGACCGAGGCTGTTCTGCTCGCTCAGAAGCTGCGCGGTGCGGATGTATCCCGGCGCCACGCCGTTCACGCGGATGCCACGGCGGGCGATCTCGACCGCGAGGCCGCGCACCAGGCCCACCACGCCGGACTTCGCCGCGGAATAATGGACGTGCTCGTCCCAGCCATAGGCCACGCCCATGATCGAGCTGAGGCACACTATCGCGCCGCCGTCCTTCATCACCGGCAGCGCCGGTCGGATCACCCGCAGCATGCCCTTGAGGTCGATGTCGAAGGTCAGGTCCCACTTCTCGTCCGTCATCTCGGACATCGGCACGCGGTGCGCGATCCCGGCATTGGCGACGATCACGTCGATCCGGCCGTGGCGCGCGGCGACGTCCGCGACCAGCGCGTCGGCGGCGGCCGTGTCGCGCACGTCGAGCGGCATGAACTCGGCGCTGCCGCCGGCCTTGGCGATCTCGTCCGCGACCGCCGCGCCCTCGTCGGTAAGCACGTCCGTGACGACCACGTGGTCGCCCATCGCGCCGAAGCGCAGCGAAGTCGCCCGGCCGATGCCGATTCCGGCACCGGTCACGATGACCACTCTCTTGTCCATGTCATCCCTCACAGCATCACGTCTCCGGAATTCGGCCCCAGCGTCTGGCCGACGAACAGCGCGGCGTCGTCCGAGCACAGGAAGCTGACGACGCCGCCGATCTCGGCGGGCTCTCCGAAGCGGCCCAGCGGCAGTTCGGCCTTCTTGGCGGTCTTCCAATCCTCGGACAGCGCGGCGACCAGCGGCGTGTTGACCGGCCCCGGCGCAACCGCATTGACGCGCACGCCCTTGGTCGAGACTTCGCGCGCCAGCGACTTGGTCATGCCGATGATGGCAGCCTTGGCCCCGGCATAATGCGCCAGCTCGACGCCGCCGATCTGCCCAAGCTGAGAGGCGATGTTGACGATATGCCCCTGCCCCGCCTCGATCATGGCCGGCAGGCAGGCGCGGGTCATCAGGTACGTGCCGCGCACGTGCACCGCGAAGATGCGGTCGAAATCGGCGGGCTCGATCTCGAGGAACGGCGCCTGGTGGCCGAAGCCCGCGTTGTTCACCAGGATTTCGGGCACGCCAAGATCCGCGCGCACGGCCTGCATCATCGCGTCGACGGCCGCGTCGTCGCTGACATCGGCTGCGTAAGCATGTGCCTGCCCGCCCGCGTCGCGGATGCCGGCGGCGACCGTCTCGGCGGCCTTTAGATGCAAGTCGTTGACCGCCACCCGGTGACCGTCGCGCGCCAGCCGTTCGGCGATGGCCGCCCCGATGCCCGAACCAGCGCCTGTGACCAGCGCGATCATGCCGCCTCCTCCTGCCCGCCGAAGCGGCTTTTGGCGCGGGCGGTGAAGCGCTTCATCAGCAGGCCGTAGATGACCAGAAGCGTGAAGCTGAACAGCGTCGTCAGCACCCCGAAGGCGAAGATGTTGGGATAGATTTCGACCGAGAACGTCCCGTAGATCGACAGCGGCAGCGTCAGCTCGGCCCCGGCGGTGAACAGCGTGCGCGAGAATTCGTCGTAGCTGAGCGTGAAGCTGAACAGCATCGACGAGAGCACGCCCGGGAAGATCAGCGGGAAGGTCACACGCCGGAACGTCTGCGCCGGGCTGACTCCCAGCGAGAGCGAGGCTTCCTCGACCGAGCGGTCGAAGCGGTTGAAGATCGCCAACATCACGAGGAAGGCGAAGGGGAAGGTGTAGACGACGTGCAGCACGAACGACGTGCTCCACCACGCGCGGCCGATGTCGAGGAAGTTCGACAGCAGCGCCACGCCCAGGCCCACCAGCACGCCGGGCACCATCATGCCGAGGATGATCAGGTAGAAGACCGGGCCCGAGCCCTTGAAGCGGGTGCGGAACGCCTCGGCGCTCATGGTGCCCAGCGTGACCGACACGACCGTGGTCATAAACGCCAGCACCAGCGAACGGATCAGGCTTTCGCCGACGGGCAGCTGCGAGACGCGCGATGTCTCGGCGAGGCCCAGCAGGTGCCGGTACCAGTAGATCGACCATTCCTGCACGGGGAACTGGGGGCCGCCGCCCTGGCTCTGGAAGCTGAGGATCGCCAGCACGATCATCGGACCGTACAGGAACAGCAGGAAAAGCCCGGCATAGACCGCAAGGGCGGGGCGCAGAAGACCGACTTGCATGATCACATTTCCTTCCGAAGGTCGACGACGCGCAGCGCCAGCGTGATGACTGCCGTGATGATCACCGTCAGCACCACGCCTGCGACGGCGGCGAAGGCCCATTTCAGCGACCCGACCTGGCTGACGATGATGTTGCCAAGCAGGTTCACCTTGCGGCCCGAAAGCGAGGCGGCGGTGGCGAATTCGCCCAGCACCATGACCGACACGAAGATCGTGCCGACGATCACGCCGGGCAGCGACAGGGGCAGGACGATGCGCCAGAAGATCGTGCCGAACGAAGCGCCCAGATCGCGCGCCGCCTCGATCACGGACTCGTCGATGCGGGCGATCATGAAGGTGATCGGCCCGACCATGAACACGCAGTAGATCTGCGTCATGCCGACATAGACCGAGAATTCAGAGAACAGCAGGAAGGTCAGTGGCTGGTCGATCAGGCCGAGCTTCGTCAGGATGATGTTGATCGCGCCCTCGGTGCCCAGCATCGGGCGCCAGGCGATCACGCGGATCAGGAACGACGTCCAGAACGGGATCACGCAGGCGACCAGCAGCGCGGTCTGCAGCGTCTGGTTCTTGACGAAAAGACCGATGAACAACGCCACCGGGTAGCCGATCACGATGGTCGCGACCAGCACGATGATCCAGGCCTTGAGCGTCGTCCAGATCGCCGCGAGATATGTCGACGAGCTCATGAACTGTTCCCAGCTGTCGGTCGTCAGCGTGGGTTCGATGGCAAAGGTGGTCTGCGTCCAGAACGAGACGTAGATGACCATGCAAAGCGGCAGCAGCATGAACAAGACCATCCACAGCACACCGGGGCTGAGCAGCAGCAGAGCGCGACGGCGATCGCGGGCCTCGCGCGCGACGGCGGGGCTGGTCTGTTTGTTGGCCGGCGCGTCGGTCGTCATCGTGGCCATCAGGCGGCTCCCTTGAACAGGACCGCCGCTTCGGGCGGGAAGTGCAGGGCGTAGGTGCGCCCCTCTTTCAGGGCGGGGAGACGAGGATCGCTGAGGTGGTCCAGCACCTGGATCAGCGAGCCGTCCGGAGTGCGGAAGAACGACAGGGTCGTGGGGCCGTTGAACTCGCCGGTCAGGTAGACGGCCTCGAAATGATCGTGGGCCTCGGGCACCTCGGCCGGGTCGCAGACGTCGATCCGGTCGAACCGCACGCCCAGCTGCGCCGGCGTCCGGTCGGCCACCGGCTCGTTGATCGGCAGCAGGCCCACCGAGGTGCGCAACCCGCCGCCCTCGACGACGCCGGGCAGGATGTTCCAGGCATTCAGGTGATGCGCGGCCGCCGGATTCGACGGCTGCGTGAACAGGGTGCGGGCGCTGTCGACTTGGGCAATCTTGCCGTCGGCGAGGACCGCGACGGTGTCGCCCATGGTCAGCGCCTCGGTCTCGGAGCCGGTCACGTGCAGGAAGCTGACCTTCAGCCGTTCGCGGATTGCCCGAAGCTCGTCGCACATCCGGGCGCGCAGGTTGGCGTCGAGCGCGCCAAGCGGCTCGTCCAGCAGCACGACGCGCGGCTCGGTCACCAGCGTGCGCGCCAAAGCGACGCGCTGACGTTGTCCACCCGAAATCTCGCCGACGCCGCGATGGCCGAAGTCCGCGAGGCCCACGAGGTCGAGCGCGTTTTGCGTGCGCTCGCGGATCTCGGCTTCGTTCTCTATGCGCCCGGTCTCGCGGTAGCGCAGTCCGAAGGCCACGTTCTCGGCGACCGAGAGGTGCGGGAACAGCGCGAAGTTCTGGAACACGAACCCGATGTCGCGGCGGTGCGGCGGTACGCCGTCGAGGCGGTCGCCGTTCAGGAGGACCTGCCCCTCGTTCGGCTCTTCGTAGCCCGCGATCAGCCGCAGAAGCGTGGTCTTTCCGGACCCCGACGCGCCGAGAAGCGACAGGTATGTGTCGTCCGGAACGGTCAAGTCCAGGCCGTCGAGAGCCACGACGTTCCCGTATCGCCTGGTGACGCCAACGAGCTTCAGCACACCGATCATCCTTTTGTCTGACCTGCGTACACAAACATCGCTTTCCGAATCGAGCAAGAAAAAAATGGTCTCGGTATGCAAAGCGCAAAAAAGTTGTTCAAACGCGCTCTGCTTGTAGATTTTTGCACAGCAATCCGGCAGCTTACCAACGGCGAGCCGACACACGCGCCGAAAAGCCGAAGCCGAAAAATGATTTTCTGTATACCACAACCTTTCGTTGCACGCGCATTAATCGTTCGATAACAGTTGCTTGCCAACCGTTCCGGACGCAGGAGATCGGAAAAGAGATGCCCCAGAAGGCGAACGCCACCCTCGCGCCGGACCCTCAGCCGGCGACCCTGTTCGAGGTCGCGGCCGACCTTCTGCGCACCAACATCTCGGACGGAAAGCTGGCGCCCGGGGTCGTGCTGCAGGAAAGCGCGCTGGCCGAGCGGCTGTCGATGTCACGCGCCACGATCAAGCGGGCGCTTTCGCTGCTGTCCGACGAGGGGCTGGTGCAGAAGTTCTCGGGGCGCGGCTACCTTGTGACCGGCGGCGACGAAACACCGCTGCGCCTCGACCTGCGCACGCTCGACCTGGACCTAGACGCGCTTGACGACACGGTGGGCAAGCCGAACTGGCTGCGGATCCACAACGCGGTCGAGCAGGAGCTGTCGCGCTGCCTGGTCTTTGGCCGCTACCGCGTGGTCGAGGCCCTCGTCGCACAGGAATTTGACGTCAGCCGGACGGTCGTGCGCGACGTGCTCTCGCGCCTGCAGGAACGCGGGCTGGTCCAGAAAAGCGCCAATTCCCGCTGGGTGGTCGAGCCGCTGACCGCGCAGCGGATCAAGGACAAGTTCGAGCTGCGCATGGTACTCGAGGTGGCGGCGCTGAATTCGGCCCGGCCTTCGACCGAGGCACTGACGACCCTCGCCGACGACATCCGCGCCCTGCCCGGGGACCGGCCGATCACCGCGCAGACGTGGTTCGACCTCGACCAGCGCTTCCTGGAGCTGGCGATCCTGTCCACCCCCAACCGCGAGCTTGCGACCTATATCGGCGGCAACCGCAGCGGGCTGTGGGCACTGCACAGCGTCCTGTTCTCGCTCGGCCTACCGCCCGACCGGCAATCGCTGATGGAGTTGTTCATGGTCATCGACCTGCTCCGCTCGGGGACGACCACGGCCGCGGCGGGCATGCTGTCGACGCATCTCAGGAACTCGCTGCACCGGACGATCTCTCAGCTGAAGATCGTGTCAGTCATCGACCCGCCGAAGGATTTCGCGCCCTACCTGATCCCGACCTGAGCGGGGCGCCGGCAACGGGCGCGCGTTGCATCATGGGCCGCTACAGCGGCGTGCGGAATCACTTTACAAAACCGGTTTTTTGGTTTCTTTTGGCGCCATGACCACGCACAGCCCCAACGCCCGCGCGCTCGCCGCCCTCGGCCACGACACCCGCCTGTCGATCTTCCGCCTGCTGGTGCGGGCGGGGGACGCGGGCCTGCGCGTCAGCGATATCGGGGAGCACCTAGGCATGGCCCCTTCGACCCTGGCACATCACCTCTCGACGCTCGTCGGCGCGGGGCTGGTGATCCAGGACAAGCAGGGGCGCGAGGTCTTCAACCGCGTCGACTTTCCCGCGATGAACGACCTTCTGGGGTTCCTGACCTCGGAATGCTGTACCGGCGTCACCGTCCGCGCGGCCCAGGGCACCGCATGAACCCGCGCGCGCTTTCAGGCGCAAAGAAACCACAAAGCCAGAGATTTGGTGATGACTGACTCGACGATTGCAGCCCCCGGCCCGCGCGCGGCGCTGCGCCACCTGTGGCAGAAACAGCGGGTCTGGGTGGTCTCGGCGCTGATTCTTGCGTCACTTGCGGTGTTCGACCCTTCGCAGGCGGCAGACAGCACGCGTTTCGCCGCCGCGGCGCTGCTGAACACCGCACCGTTCCTGATCCTGTCGATCGCGATCGCCGCCTGGGCGGGCGCGACCGGGGCCGACAACCTCATCGCGCGCGCCTTTACCGGCGCCCCATTGCTGATGATCGGGCTGGGGGCACTGGCGGGCGGCGTCTCACCGTTCTGCTCGTGCGGGGTCATCCCGCTGATCGCGGCGTTGCTGGCGATGGGCGTGCCGCTGTCGGCGGTGATGGCCTTCTGGCTGGCGTCGCCGATCATGGACCCGTCGATGTTCGTGCTGACCGCAGGCCTGCTCGGCGTCGGGTTCGCGGTCGCCAAGACGGTCGCGGCGATCGGCCTGGGCGTCTTCGGCGGGGTCGTGGTGCAACTGATGATGCGCGGCGGCGCCTTCGCCGATCCCCTGCGCGACGGGATCGGCAACGGCGGATGCGGCGGCGCGAAGATCCGCGCGCCGAAGCCCGTCGTCTGGCGGTTCTGGAGCGACCCCGCCCGCCGCGCGACCTTTGCCGCCACCGCCCTGAGCACGACGCTGTTCCTGGCGCGGTGGCTTACGCTGGCCTTCATCCTCGAAAGCCTGATGTTGGCGTGGATCCCGGTCGAGACCGTGACCGCGGCCCTGGGCGGCGACGGAGTGATGCCGATCGTGACCGCGACACTCGTCGGAGTGCCGGCCTACCTGAACGGCTACGCGGCGCTGCCCCTGGTGGGCGGGCTGATCGAGCAGGGCATGGCGCCCGGGGCCGGCATGGCCTTCCTCGTCGCGGGCGGCGTGACTTCGGTTCCCGCGGCGATGGCGGTGTGGGCGCTGGCCCGGCCGCAGGTCTTCGCCATCTACATCGCGCTGTCGCTGGCCGGCGCCTTCGCCTCGGGGCTGCTGTTCCAGCTCTGGATGTCCTTGGCGTGAGCGTTCACAAGAGGCGTAAAGACGGCGAGTCCGAAACGCGATCATGAGTCCGAGTATCCCCGCCCGGCGGCGCGGCGCGGTCGTCGCCGCGCTCGGCACCTCGCTCACAGTCAGCTGGGCCTCAAGCTACTATATCCCAGCCGTCCTTGCCGTTCCGATGGCCGAGGATCTCGGTCTGGCACCGGTCTGGGTATTCGGCGCGTTCTCGATGGCGATGGTGGTCTCGGCGCTGGTCGGCCCGTGGGCGGGGGCGCGGATCGACGGCGCGGGCGGGCGCGGCGTGCTGATCCTGTCGAACCTGATCTTCGCCGCGGGCCTCGCGCTGCTGGCCGTGGCGCCGTCGCCGGCGATCCTGTTCGCCGGGTGGGCGATCATCGGGCTCGGCATGGGCATCGGTCTCTACGAGGCGGGCTTTGCAACGCTCACGGGCATATACGGGAAAGAGGCACGCGGGCCGATCACCGGCATCACCCTGATCGCCGGTTTCGCCAGCACGGTCGGCTGGCCGCTGTCCGGCCTGATGCTGGCGACCTGGGGCTGGCGCGAGGCCTGCCTCGGCTGGGCGCTGATCCACCTTTGCCTGGCGCTGCCGCTCAACGCCTGCCTGCCGAGAGGCACCGCGACGGCGGACGGGCCGCGCGCCCCGGCAGAGGACGGACCGCCGCCGTCGCGCACTGCAATGTGGCTCTTGGCCTTCGTCTTCGCCGCGACCTGGTTCAACTCGACCGCCATGG
>NZ_JBELMH010000048.1:0-12429 GCF_042096055.1 Citreimonas sp.
CTTCCCGCAGCACTTCCTGGGCCGTCAGGGCATGCCGCGCCGCTACATCGACTATCCCGACGCGTTCGCCATGTGGAACGCCTGGTCGAGCTGGGGCGCCTTCCTGTCCTTCGCGTCGTTCCTGTTCTTCTTCGGGGTCATGTTCTACACGTTGTTCCGCGGCAAGAAGGTGACCGAAAACAACCCGTGGAACGAATACGCGGACACGCTGGAATGGACCCTGCCCTCGCCCCCGCCCGAGCACACGTTCGAGCAGCTTCCCAAGCGCGAGGACTGGGACAAGTCGCCCGCGCACTGACGCCGGGCCAGAGACTCACGACAGAAGGCCCCGTTCCGGCGGGGCCTTTTTCCTTTCAGGCCGGTGTTCCGGCACCAGGAAGATCCGCCACACCGATGCCCTACGCCTGGACCGCCCCCACCCCCGAATCCTCCGAGCTGCAGCTCTGGCCGCACAACTCGCTGCCGCCTGCCGGCTTCCCGAGCGTGGTGCTGGGCTTCTTCCTGATGGCGTCAATCCCGCTCTACTGGCTGATCGGCACAGTGGTCCTGTGGGGATTGCTGCCCTTCGTGCTGGCGGCTGTCGCCGGACTGAACTGGGCGCTCCAACGCAATTTCCGCGATCGACGAATCCTCGAAATACTGACGCTGTCACCGGACCGGGTGCGCCTGATCCGGCACAACCCGCGTGGCGCCGCGCAGGACTGGGAAAGCAACACCTATTGGGTGCAGGTCACCTGCCACGAAGAGGGCGGTCCGGTACCTTATTATGTGACGCTGAAAGGCCATGGCCGCGAGGTCGAGATCGGCGCCTTCCTGTCCGAGGACGAGCGCAAGGCGCTGTTCGCCGAATTGCAGGACCGGCTTCGGTCCTGCGCGGGAGCCTGAGATGGCGCAGGCGCCGGCCACACCCAAGATGCGCCGGCTGGCCATTCGCGCCGCGCGCGCAGTCGGGGGCTATGGCCTGGCCAGCCGCGTCGGCTTGCAGGCCTCCGAGACCGCGGCGCTGGCGCTGCGGCGCGCGCGATCGGGACGGCCGGTTCCACGCGCCGAACGCGTCGTCTTCCTGATCCCGCTCGTGGGGCCGGCGCAGGTCGGAGACTGGGATGCGGTAACCGACCGGCTGAATGCGACCCTGCGCGGTCTGCTCGCCCAGAGCGACGCGCGGTGGCAGGCGGTGATCTGCTGCCAGCAGCGCCCGCCGCTGCCCGACGACGACCGCATCACGCACCTGTCCTTCGACGACCCGACGCCGGGCAACGACAAGTGGCGCAAGCTTGGCGCGCTCTGCGATGCGCTGGCCGCTCAGGATGGCGGCCCGGCCTATGTCATGAGCTTCGACGCCGATGACCTGCCGCACCGCGACCTGGTCGCCCGGATGTTCTCGCAGGGCGCGCCCGGCGGCTACCTGGTCGAACGCGGCTACGTCATGGACCACGCCACGGGCGAAGTGGCCCTCGCCGCCGCCCCCGATACTCGAGAGCCGCTGCGCAAGCCGTTCTGGAAATTATGCGGCTCGTGCGCGGCACTGCATCACGACCCCGCCCTGCCGGAAAGTGCGGCGTTCCTGCGCGCGATGACGATGCACGAACACCGGATGTTTCCCTACCTCGCGGGGCTGGCGGGCCTGCGCCTGCAGTCCTTCGCCGATCCGATGGTTCTCTACGTACTGAACCACGGCGAGAATTTCGGCGCCCGGCGGGGGCGCGTCGGGTTCAAGACGCGCTTCGTGCGCCGGTTCTCGATTGGCCAGCGCAAGGATCTTTCCGAATTGCCACGGGATTTCCCGCTCGACGACGTCTAGGCCGCCGCGCGGGCCGTCAGGCCGACAGCCTGTCCTTCACGCGCGGCCCGGCCGCGGCGAAATCCATCCGACCGGTGTAGCGCTGCTTCAGCAGCCCCATCACGCGGCCCATGTCGCGGATCGAGGTGGCGCCGATCTCGTCCATCGCCGCGGCGATGGCCGCCTCGACCTCGTCGTCGTCCAGCGGGCGCGGCAGGAATTCCTCGATCACCTCGATCTCGTCGCGCTCCTGCTGGGCAAGGTCTAGCCGCCCGGCCTCTTCGTAGCTGGCGGCACTTTCGCGCCGCTGCTTGACCATCTTGCCGAGGATGCCCAGCAGTTCGGTCTCGTCGACGCCGTCCTCGCGCCCCTCTCCGCGGGCCGCGATGTCGCGGTCCTTGAAAGCGGCGCTGATCAGGCGCAGTGTCGACAGGCGTTCGGACGCCCTGTCCCGCATGGCCTGCTTGACCGCCGCGTTGATGCGCGCACGCAATTCCATCACCAATCCTCATCTGGCTTCGCCGCGCGAGATTATCCAAAGCCAAAGGTCGGTGCAATGCGGCCCGGGATGCCGCCAGTCACGTCTTTTCAATGACTTACGAGAAGTCGAGCGATCTTGACCCGCGCGACGCCACCCATTAGGTAACAGACGTTTCCCCCGGACCGGAGTTGCCCATGCCCGCCGCCCCAACCCATCCGACGGCCTGCCTTGCCCTGGCCGACGGCACGGTCTTCCACGGTCACGGCTTCGGCGCGACCGGCCAGACCACGGCCGAGCTATGCTTCAACACCTCGATGTCCGGCTACCAGGAGATCATGACCGACCCGTCCTATGCGGGCCAGATCGTGACCTTCACCTTCCCCCACATCGGCAATACCGGTGTCACCCCCGAGGATGACGAGACCGCCGATCCGGTGGCCGAGGGCATGGTCGTCAAGTGGATGCCGACGCAGGCCTCGAACTGGCGCACCGCGCAGGAGCTGTCGGACTGGCTCGCCTCGCGCGGGCGGATCGCGATCGGCGGCATCGACACCCGCCGCCTGACCCGCGCGATCCGGCAGCAGGGCGCACCGCACGTGGCGCTGGCGCATTCTCCGGACGGCAAGTTCGACATCGCGGCGCTGGTCGAGGCCGCGCGCGGCTTCGCCGGTCTCGAAGGCCGCGACCTTGCCAAGGGCGTGACCTGCGCGCAATCCTACCGCTGGGACGAGATGCGCTGGGCTTGGCCCGGCGGCTACACGCGCCAGACCGACGCGCGCCACAAGGTGGTCGCCGTCGATTACGGCGCCAAGCGCAACATCCTGCGCTGTCTCGCCAGCGCCGGCTGCGACGTGACCGTGCTGCCCGCGACGGCCAGCTACGACGAGGTCATGGCCCATCAGCCCGACGGCGTGTTCCTGTCCAACGGCCCGGGCGACCCGGCCGCGACCGGGGAATACGCGGTGCCGATGATCCAGGGCCTGCTGGACAAGACCGAGATCCCGCTGTTCGGCATCTGCTTGGGTCATCAGATCCTGGCGCTGGCATTGGGTGCGCGGACGATCAAGATGAACCACGGCCACCACGGCGCGAACCACCCGGTCAAGGACGTCGAGACCGGCAAGGTGCAGATCACCTCGATGAACCACGGCTTCGCGGTCGACAGCCAGACTCTGCCAGGCCACGTGCTCGAGACGCACGTGTCGCTGTTCGACGGCTCGAACTGCGGCATTCGCGTGAACGATCGGCCCATCTTCTCGGTGCAGCATCACCCCGAGGCAAGCCCGGGTCCGCAGGACAGCTTCCACCTGTTCGAGCGCTTTGCACAATCCATGCGGGACCGCGCGGCCTGAAGGGACGTGCGACCGCAGGCTTAACCGTCTTTTAACCAAGAAGGGCACAGGCTCGCGCCGGTATGGTTGACCGGTCAGGGGCATGAGCCAGCAAGACGCGATCCAGATTGCGCCGTCGATCCCCGCAGCGACGGCGCGCCGCGGCATGCCGCTTGGCCGGATCCTTCTGGAGGATGGCGCGCTGTCCTCGGAGGCGCTGCTGGGCGCCATGGCCGAGGCCGGGCGCCTGTCGCGGCCCTTGGCGCACGTCATCCTGGCCGAGGGGCTGGTTCCGCCCGAGGTGCTGCTGCGCGCGCAGGCCGAGCATTACGGCGCGATGGTCCTGCGCCGCCCCCGGATGGTCCCCAACCCCGAGGCGATGGCGCTGGTCCCGCCCGATATCTGCCTGACGCATGGCATCCTGCCGTGGATCAGGCTGGGCGACACCGTCGTAGTGGCCACCGCACGGCCCGAGGATTTCGAGGCCGCGCGCGCCGCCATGCCGGAGATGCCGAGGCCGGTGGTCATGGCGCTTACGCTCGAGCAGGACATCCACGACACGATCGCCGAGCATCACGGTGCGGCACTGGCCCGCGCAGCCGAAACGATGCGCGCCGCCGAGGACAGCTGCCGCGACCTCGACCGTGCCTCGCCCGCCGCGATTGCCGTGGCGGCGCTTTTCGCCATCGGCTGCGCCGTTCTGCTGTGGCACGCGCCACACGCGTTCTTCGCCGCGGCGCTGTCGCTGGCGCTGGCCTCTCTGGTGGTCTCGCAAGGGCTCAAGATCGCCGCGCTGGTCGCCATGCCGCGGCGGCCCCGTCGCGCCCGAGGCGAAGCGCCGTCCGACGTGCCGCCGACCGTCACGCTGATGGTGCCGCTGTTCCGGGAAGAGGCGATCGTCGAGGCGCTGCTCGACCGCTTGTCTCGGCTGCGGTACCCGAAATCCGCGCTCGAGATCCTGCTGGTGCTCGAGGCCGGCGACGAGCGCACCAAGGCGGCCCTCGCCCGGGCCACGCTGCCGCCCTGGGTGCGCAGCGTCTGCGTGCCGCCCGGCCGCGTCACCACCAAGCCGCGCGCACTGAACTACGCCCTGAACTACGCCCGCGGCACGATCATCGGCATCCTCGACGCCGAGGATTCGCCCGCCCCCGACCAGATCGACCTCGTCGTCGCGCGGTTCTCGCGCGCGCCGGCGAACGTGGCATGCCTGCAGGGAATCCTCGATTTCTACAACCCCCGCGCCAACTGGCTGTCACGGTGTTTCGCGGTGGAGTACGTGTCGTGGTTCCGCGTGCTGCTGCCCGGCCTCGCGCGGCTGGGCTTCGTCGTGCCGCTGGGCGGCACCACCGTCTACATCCGGCGCGAGGCGCTGGCGGCCACCGGCGGCTGGGACGCCCACAACGTGACCGAGGACGCCGACCTGGGCATCCTTCTGGCGCGCCGCGGCTACGTGACCGAGATGATCCCGACCGTCACGCGCGAGGAAGCCAACAACCGCTTCTGGCCGTGGATCAAGCAACGCTCGCGCTGGCTCAAAGGCTATGCGATCACGTGGTGGGTCCACAATCGCCGCCCCGTGGTGCTGATACGCGAGTTGGGCTTCTGGCGCTTCTGGGGCGTGCAGGCGGTGTTCCTGACGACCGTGCTGCAGTTCGTGCTGGCGCCGGTTCTGTGGTCGTTCTGGCTGATCCTGGTCGGGCTGCCGCATCCGCTGGACGGCCTGCTGAACCCCACCGCGCGCAACGCGCTGATCGCCACCTTCCTGACGGCCGAGGCGATTACAGTGCTCGTGGGCATCGTGGCCGTCACGCGCACCTCGCATCGCGGGCTGCTGCCCTGGGTGCCGACGCTGGTCGCCTATTTCCCGCTGGGCACCATCGCCATCTATCGCGGCCTGTGGGAGATCGTCACGCGCCCCTTCTACTGGGACAAGACCCAGCACGGCCATTCTGTCCCCGACGGGCCGGGCGCCGACACGCCGCCCGATGACGTAGCCCGCGAGGCTGAGCCCATTTAGGCCTGCGCGTCCAGCTTGAGCCGCGTGACGAAGGCGACCGAGATATGGTCGCGCAACGCGCGGTAGGCGGCGTCCTCGTCGCGCCGCCCGATCGCGTCGACGATCGCGGAATGCTCGGCGAGCGCGATCTCGCCCCGGCCCTGCGCCGCCAGCGACGTCGTCGCCATCAGCGCCATCGACCGGTGCACGAGGTCGAGCTGCTGCACCAGGAACCGGTTGTGCGACGCGAGGTGGATCATCTTGTGGAACCGCCGGTTCGCCCGCGCCAACGCGCCCGGGTCGTTCACCAGCGCGCGATCCTCCTCGACCATGTCCTGCAGGACCTGCACCTCTTCCTCGGTCGCGTGGCGCGCCGCGAGACGCGCCGCCAGCCCCTCGAGCTCGGTGCGCACTGCGTAAAGCTCGGACATCTGGTTGTGATCGAGCGAGGCCACGATCAGCGACCGGCCGTCGCGAGCCAGCAGCGACTGCGTCTCGAGCCGCTGCAGCGCCTCGCGGATCGGGGTGCGAGACACGCCGAAGCGGTCCGCCAGCTCGCTTTCCACAAGCCGGTCGCCGGGACGGTAGAGCCCTGAATCGATCGCCTCCAGGATCATGGCATAGGCGTCCTTCTGGGGTGGTCTCAATTCCGTCATGCGGCCCTCCTGCGGCGTTGCGCGTACGATAGCCGCCCGCGCACCGTGCAAGCAAGCATACCAGATGGACGACCGCGCCGCTGGGCCCTATGTGCAAAGGGCAAGCACCGTGCCGCCGGCGCGCCTCGAAGGAGACCGATCATGCAGAGTTTCGATCACGACATCGTCGTCTCGGGCGGCGGCATCGCAGGGCTCGCCGCCGCGGCCGCTTTCGGGCAGGCGGGCTTCTCGGTTCTCTGCGTGGACCCCGCGCCGCCGGTGACCGACCGCGCCGCCGAAGGCGCCGACATGCGCAGCACGGCCTTCCTGCAGCCGTCGCAGGCGCTGCTGGCCGAGATCGGCCTCTGGGACCGACTGGCGGCGCACGCGACGCCCCTGCAGACCATGCGCATCGTCGACGCAGGCGGTGAGGCGCCCGAGCCGCGCGTGACGCGAGATTTCGACGCCGCCGACATCTCGGACAAGCCGTTCGGGTGGAACCTGCCCAACTGGCTGCTCAGGCGCGAGTTCGCCGCGCATCTGGACGCCCTTCCCGACGTGGAGTTCCGTACCGGCACCGCCGCACAGCGGCTGTTCACCCGCGAGAGCGAGGCCCGCGTCGGCCTCGACGACGGCACTCGCATCCGCGCGCGGCTGGTGATCGCGGCGGACGGGCGCAACTCGGCGATGCGGCAGGCGGCCGGGATCGACGTGCGCACCACCCGCTTCGGCCAAAAGGCACTGGCCTTCGCGGTCACGCACGACGCGCCGCACGGTAACGTCTCGACCGAAATACACCGCACCGGCGGTCCTTTCACGTTGGTGCCGCTGCCGGACCATGACGGGCGTCCTTCGTCGGCCATCGTCTGGATGGAGACGGGCCCGCGCGCCGACGCGCTCGCCGCCATGGACGTCTCCGATTTCGAGGACGCCATGACCGAGCGCAGCGCCGGCCTGTTCGGCCCTTTGAGGCTGGTCACCCGCCGCGCGGTCTGGCCGATCATCGCGCAAGAGGCGACGCGCCTGTCGGCGCAGCGCCTGGCGCTGGTGGCCGAGGCCGCGCATGTGGTGCCGCCGATCGGCGCGCAGGGCCTGAACATGAGCCTGAAGGACATCGCCACCCTACGCGATCTGGCCGTGGCCGCGCCCGAGCGGCTGGGCGATTGCGCCATGCTGGATGCTTACCACGATGCTCGCATCGGCGATATTCGCACGCGGGTGGCGGGGATCACCGCGCTCAACCGGATCTCGATGCTGTCGCCGCAGCCGCTGCGCGATCTGCGCGCGCAGGGGCTGGACGCGCTCTATTCCGTCGCGCCGGTGCGGCGCACGCTGATGCAGCTGGGTCTGGGCGCCCGGGACTAGCCGCCAGCGACCCCGCACCTCTGCCACCACCGGCTCCAGCGGTCCGCGAAGGGCGCTGGCTTTTCCGCCAGCAGCAGGTCGCCCAGCGCAAAGGCGGCATGCGCGTTGCGCCGCATCATGCGGTCGGCCGGCGCGGTCAGCGCGGCGCGCGGTGCCGCTGGCATGGTCTCGTCGCCCAGCACGCGCTGGAACTCGGCCAAGTCGTGATGATCGCCCAACATCTCGCCCAGCTCCGACATCGCCTGCGCGTAGGGTTCGGTCATGGCCGGAAAGGCGCGCTTCAGCAGGCGAACGTGATAGCCGTGGTACTTCACCCGCTTGCGCCATTCGTGCATCGCCTTGGCCGAGCGCTTCTTGCGCGCGGCCTTCATCGCCTTGCGGGCCCGGCCGTGGGTCTTCTGCAAGCCGCCGGCGATCGCGTCGAAGCCCTTTTCGGACAGCGTCCATTCGGCGGCCCGCTCGCGGCAGGCCGACAGGTCCGCGATCGTCGCCTGCATCGCGTCGTCCAGTTCCGGCCCCTTCGCCGCGCGGGTGCGGCGCGCGCGCAGGCGGCTGCGCAGGTCCTTCACCATTTCCGCGTCGATGTCCGCATCGTCCTGCGCCAGCATGTCCAGCGTATCGAGCATCGCGGTCCGGTCGCGGAAGCGCGACAGGTGGCGCGCGGCGTCGCGCACGGCGCGGTTTTCGACCTTGTAAGCGTCGAAGGCCGGCCGGACGAGCCTCAGCAGCCCGCGCAGCTTCTTGCAGCGCTTGCGGATGTCGTGGATGCGCGCATGCAGATCGCCGTCCTCGTCCCGAGCCGAAGCGAGCGCGGCGTCGATCTGGTCCAGGGCGATGCGGCGGAACCCGTAGGTGACGGACTTGTCCGACCGTTTGAAACTGTAGCTCATGGCAGCCCAACCCCAGAACGGCCCCACGGGTTGCACGTCACAGCGGGCCGGGGCGCCGTTCCTCGGACAGCAGCACGTTCGCGTCGATCGCGCCGGCACCCGGCAGCGCCATGATCCGACGGCGCAGCACCCGCTCGAAGTCCGAGATGTCGCGCGCCACGACGCGCAAGCGGTAGTCGTAGCCGCCCAGCACGTGCTCGACGGTCTGCACCTCGGGGATCGCGGTCACCGCGCGCTCGAAATCCTCGAGGCTGACGCGCCCCTTGGCGGCCAGCTTCACGCCCAGGAACACCGTGACGCCGAACCCCAGCGCCTGCGCATCCACGTCCAGCCGCGCACCGCGGAAGGCGCCGGCCTCGCGCAGCCGTCGGATGCGCCGCCAGCAGGCGGGCTGCGACAGGCCCAGTGCGCGGCCGAGGCTGCCGGCGCTGGCGGTCGCATCCTGCGCCAGCGCCCGCACCAGCGCGCGGTCTATGTCGTCCAGCGCGATCACAGCGGCAGCGTCTCGTTGGCCTTGACGCGAGCGACGTGCATCAACGCCTCGATATCGGCGATGTGCGGCAGGGTCAGCAGCCGGTCGCGGTAGAGTTGCTGATAATGCGCCATGTCGCGCGCGATCACCGACAAGCGTGCATCGACCTGCCCCAGGAAGGTCTGGATCTCGAGCACCTCGGGCACCGCGCGCGCGGCTTCGATGAAGGCGTCGAAGGCACGCGGCTGGGTCTTGTCCAGCGTGACGCGCAGGGACACCTCGACCGCGTAGCCCAGCGCCTGCCAGTCGATCACCCCGCGAACGCCGCGCAGGATGCCGGCGGCGCGCAAACGCTCGATCCGCCGGCCATAGGTGGCGGGGGTTACGCCCGCACGCTCGGCGATCTCGGCGGCGCGCGCTTCGGGGGTCGATTGCAGCTGGCGCAATATGCGCCGATCGGTGTCGTCGAGCATGAATTTATCGGACTTAAGCGATCAAGCGAATGAACATCTCGCTAAATGCCGCAATCAGGCGAAGAACGCAAACACTCTCGCCTCTGTGCGGCTAGTCTGCGCCCACAACGAAAACCAGAGGGGAAGAGACATGCGCGTCTATTACGATCGCGATTGCGACATCAACCTGATCAAGGACATGAAGGTGGCGATCCTGGGCTATGGCAGCCAGGGCCACGCCCACGCGCTGAACCTGCGCGACAGCGGCGCCAAGAACGTCGTTGTGGCGCTGCGCGAAGGCTCGCCCTCGCGCGCCAAGGCCGAGGGCGAAGGCCTGCAGGTCATGGGCATCGCCGAGGCGGCCGCATGGTGCGACCTGATCATGTTCACCATGCCCGACGAGCTTCAGGCCAAGACCTACAAGGAACACGTGCACGACAACCTGCGTGACGGCGCGGCGATCGCCTTCGCGCACGGCCTCAACGTGCATTTCGGCCTGATCGAGCCGAAGCCCGGCGTCGACGTCATCATGATGGCCCCCAAGGGCCCCGGCCACACGGTGCGCGGCGAATACGTCAAGGGCGGCGGCGTGCCCTGCCTCGTGGCGGTCGACAACGACGCCTCGGGCCGCGCGCTGGAAATCGGCCTGTCCTATTGCTCGGCCATCGGCGGCGGGCGCTCGGGGATCATCGAGACGAACTTCCAGGAAGAGTGCGAAACCGACCTCTTCGGTGAGCAGGCGGTGCTGTGCGGCGGCCTGGTCGAGCTGATCCGCATGGGCTTCGAGACACTGGTCGAGGCGGGCTACGCGCCCGAGATGGCGTACTTCGAGTGCCTGCACGAGGTGAAGCTGATCGTCGACCTGATCTACGAGGGCGGCATCGCCAACATGAACTACTCGATCTCGAACACGGCCGAGTACGGCGAGTATGTCAGCGGCCCGCGCATCCTGCCCTACGACGAGACCAAGGCGCGGATGAAGGCGGTTCTGAACGACATCCAGACCGGCGCCTTCGTGCGGGACTTCATGCAGGAAAACGCCGTCGGCCAGCCGTTCTTCAAGGGCACGCGCCGCCGCAACGACGCCCACCAGATCGAGGCCGTCGGCGAGAAGCTGCGCGAGATGATGCCCTGGATCTCGGCCGGCAAGATGGTCGACAAGGCGCGCAACTAAGAAACTGGCGGGCGGCGGGACACCCTGCCGCCCGCCTCCCTAAAGGTCGTCCTTGAGCTGGAACACGCACCAGCCCAGCAGACCGAGCAGAAGGATGACGGGCAGGATGAAGAACACGTCCATCGGAACCTCCGGGTAGCGATCGAGACGCCCGCCATAATGACCGCCCTACCGGGCTTGAACAAGCGCGGCGGGCGGAATAGGCCCGGGGCCTCGGGCAGAACGGGCAGAAATCGTGCAGACACCGCCAACCATCACGGGCCGCGACTGGGCCATGGTCGCGATCCTCGGGCTGATCTGGGGCGCCACCTTCCTGCTGATCGAGATCGCGCTGACCGAGCTGCCGCCGCTGTGGATCGCGTCGGGGCGGATCAGCTTCGCGATGGTGCTGACGGTCGCGGTCTGGCGGCTGCGGGGCGGCGCCCTGTTCCTGACCGAGCGGACGGCCTGGCCGTCGCTGGCACTGATCGGCGCGCTGGCCTCGGCTTTACCGTTCACGCTGCTGGCCTGGGGGCAGCAATTCGTCACGGCGGGTTTCGCGGGCGTGTCGATGGCGGCGGTGGCGCTGATGGTGCTGCCGCTGGCGCATTTCCTGGTTCCGGGCGAGCGGATGCACTGGCGACGCGCGATCGGGTTCCTGATCGGCTTCGCGGGCGTGGTGCTGCTGATCGGCGGGCAGGCCTTCGTGTCCTCGGGCGCGGCGATGGAGCCGCTGGGCCGCGCGGCCTGCGTGGGAGCGGCGGCGTGCTACGCGGTCAGTTCGGTGACCATGCGGCGGCTGCCGCCGATCGATCCGATCGGGCTGGCGGCGGTGCCGCTGATGGTGGGCACGGCACTGGTGGTGCCCATGGCCTGGGCGGTCGAGGGACCGCCGCCGATGCCGTCGCACGGGATCCTAGCGATCGTGGCGCTGCTGGGGCTGGTACCCACGGCGGGGGCCAACTTGCTGCGGGTCCTGGTGATCCGCAGCGCGGGGCCGGTCTTCATGTCCCTGGTGAACTACCAGGTTCCGATGTGGTCGGTCGTGCTGGGCGTGCTGCTGCTGGGCGAGCCGTTCGAGCCGTCGCTGCTGGCGGCGATGGGGCTGATCCTGGCGGGGCTTCTGGTCAGCCAGTGGGGGGCGCTGCGGCGGCTGATGGCGAGGCGTCCCACGATGGGACATCCACCCGCCCACTAGAAATCAACGGGTTACAGAGACGGATTCATCTTCCGTTAGGAATTCCGGTCGAACCCGCCCCGGTTTTCGTGCCTCGAAATGCACCCGAAAAGCGGTCCATCGCACGCCCGGACTCGTGTCTCCGGCGCCGGTCGGGGGTCGGCATCCGGACGCGCGGCGCGGCGCACGGGACCGGGGACACGGGACGCGCAGGGCGAGGCGCGGAGCCCGCGCCCTACCCTTCCAGCCGAGTCAGGTCGGCGGCCTGCAGGCAGACCTTGCGGATCATGCCCAGCAGGTTCAGCCGGTTGCGCCGGACGATCTGGTTGTCGGTGTTGACCTGCACCGCCTCGAAGAAGGCGTCGATCGGCGCGCGCAGGCCGGCCATCGCCTGCATGGCGGTGGCGAAATCCTCGGCCTGCATGGCGGGCGCGATCTTGGCCTCGGCCGATTGCAGCGCCTCGAAGAGGGCGCGTTCCTCGTCGGCCTCGGCAAATTTCGGATCGGCGCCGAAGGAATATTCGACGCCGTCGTTCTCCTCGGCCTGGCTCAGGATGTTGTTGGCGCGCTTGAAGCCCTGCACGAGGTTCTCGCCGTCATCGGTCTTGCGGAAGGCGGCCAGCGCCTCGGCCCGCTTGACCAGCAGGGTGAGGTCGTCGTTGCCCGGCATGGCGAGGCAGGCGTCGATCACGTCGTG
>NZ_JBELMH010000048.1:12529-15270 GCF_042096055.1 Citreimonas sp.
GCAGGGTGAGGTCGTCGTTGCCCGGCATGGCGAGGCAGGCGTCGATCACGTCGTGTGGGATGCCCTCGTCGCGCAGGTAGACCTTCAAGCGGTCGTGGAAGAAGGTGAGGAGGTCGCCGTTGTGGTCATAGTTCGAACGTAGCGCGATGCCGCGCTCGCCGGTCTCGGAAGAGACGATCATATCCAAATCAGCTTCGAACGCCGCTTCGATGTCTGCTCGTGAAGATAGCTTGTTTTCCGTCTCGCCGTCCGCACCATCACCCTTTGGGACCAGCGAAAACAGCCGACCGCGCTCCGCGAACTGAAAGAGGATTTCCGAATATGCGGGACGGAACGCTTGTTTGTTTAGCCGAACCCGCACCCCATTCCCCAGCACCAGCCGGATCACACCCAGCGCGGCGCGGCGGAGGGCGTAGGGGTCCTTGGACCCCGTGGGTTTCTCGTCGATGGCCCAGAAGCCGGTGAGCGTGTCGAGCTTGTCGGCCAGCGCGACGGCCACCGAGACCGGCGCCGAGGGGACGGAGTCGGTCGGGCCGAGGGGAGAGTAGTGTTCCTGCGACGCGGCGGCGACTTCGGCCGGCAGGCCGGCGGCCTCGGCGTAGTAGCGGCCCATGAGGCCCTGAAGCTCGGGGAATTCGCCGACCATCTCGGATTGCAGATCGGCCTTCGCCACCCGCGCGGCCTGTTCGGCGAGGTCGGCGAGGTCGGCATCGGCGCCGACGACCGGCGCGATCTCGTGCGCCAGGGCCGCGATGCGCTCCACCCGGTCCTTCTGGCTGCCGAGCTTGTTGTGGAAGGTGACCGAGGCGAGGCCCTCGGTCCAGTCGGTCATGCCCGCCCTGGCGACGCGCAGGTCGTTTTCCCAGAAGAACGCCGCATCGGACAGGCGCGCCGCGAGGACCTTCTGGTTGCCGGCGAGGATGGTCGCGCCGTGGTCGGCGGTCTCGATATTGGCGACGGTGACGAATTTCTCGATCCGGCCGGTCTTGGGATTGCGGACCGAGAAGAACTTCTGGTGCTCCTTCATCGAGGTCTGCAGCACCTCGGGGGGCAGCGACAGGAAGCGGTCCTCGATGTCGCCCATCAGCACGACGGGCCATTCCACGAGGCCGGCGACCTCGCGCAGCAGGCCCTTGTCCTCGACCAGTTCCAGCCCGCGCGCGAAGGCGATCTGCTGCGCGTCGTTCCACAGCGTCTCGGCCCGTTCGTCCGTGGACAGGATCACCTTGGCGCGCTTCAGCTTGGCCTCGTAATCCTCGAAGCCCGAGACCTCGAACGGGGCGACGCCCATGAAGCGGTGGCCGCGCGTGACGCGGCCCGCCTCGATGCCGTCGATCTCGAGCGGGACGACGGATGCCTCACCCGCGTCGTCGGTGAGGATGCACAGGATCGAGTGCAGCGGACGGACCCAGCGCAAGCTGCCCGCGCCCCAGCGCATGGACTTGGGCCAGGGGAAGGTGCGGACGGTCTTTTCCAGCTGCTCGGCCACGATCGCGGCGGCGGGGCGGCCTTCGGTGACGACGGTGGCGTAGTAGAAGGCGCCCTTCTTGTCCTCGCGCTGCTCGAGCTGGTCGCGCGACACGCCGGCGCCGCGGCAGAAGCCCTCGATCGCCTTGTCGGGCGCACCCACCTTGGGGCCGCGGCGTTCCTCGCGCAGGGTGGGCGAATGGGCGGTGAGGCCCTGCAGCGTGAGCGCGAGGCGGCGCGGCGTGGCGAAGGCGCGCGCGCCGGCGTATGTCAGGCCCGCCTCGACCAGCCCGTCGGTCATCGCCTTCTGCAGGTCGGCGGCGGCCTTTTCCTGCATGCGGGCGGGAATTTCCTCGGAGAAGAGCTCGATCAGGAGATCAGGCATTTGGGCCTCGGCGCTGGGATTGCGGGGGCGTGTCTGCCGCCCGCAGGGACGTGCGGGGGCGTGTTAGCCGCCCCCGGCGCCGGGGTCCAGCCCGGATGAGGCCCCGGGCGCGCCGCCCCTCAGGTGCCGGCGCTGCGCGCGCCCTGCTCGGCCTTGCCCTTGGCCTTCATGGCCAGCGTCTCGACGTCGTCGCCCGCGCGGGCCTTGACGATGCGGTACCTGGCCTCGACCGCGTTCTCGACCCCGAAGAAGATCAGCCCCAGCGCGACGATCCCGAGGAAGATGCGGCCGAAGGCGACCGAGCGGATCTCGTGCAGGGCCTGGCCGATGCCGCCGGCCTGGCTGGGATCGGTGGTGAAGGCGGCGTAGAGGATGAGCACGCCGACGATGCCGACAACGAGGCCTTCGGCGAGGAAGCCGCCGCGCATGACGGGGTCGAGCTTCTGCGTCGTCTGCGTGGTGCGGATGTCCTGCTGGTAGCGGCGCGAATAACCCTTGTAGGCGTAGTAGATGCCGGCGCCGAGGACAGCGAGGCCGACGATGCCCACCAGCCAGCGGCCGTAGGGCATCTGCATGACGCGGGCGGTCATGCTTTGCGCGCTGTCGCCGCCGCCGCTGCTGTCGCCCATGGCGATGCCCAGCGCCGAGACGCCAAGCGCCGCGTGCACGATGCCCGTGACCACCAGCGCGAGGCGGGCGAAGATGCCCTTGGCGTCGCTGCCGTAGGTGTCGAGGTCCATCCACGCGTCGATGAAGCGCCAGGCGGCGTAGCACAGCAGGCCGAGGCCCACGATCCACAGCAGCAGGACGCCCCACCACTGGCCGCGCAGGTCGGCGAGCGCGTTGGTGGTGCCCTGCGCCTGTCCGCCGTAGATCGCGGCGATCAGGG
>NZ_JBELMH010000048.1:15370-26123 GCF_042096055.1 Citreimonas sp.
GCGAGCGCGTTGGTGGTGCCCTGCGCCTGTCCGCCGTAGATCGCGGCGATCAGGGCGAGCACGCCCACGGTGACGTAGACGATCGCGCGGGCGGCGTAGCCGGCCTGCATCACCGGGACGACCCAAGCGGGAGCTTTGTCGGACATGGGCGTGAACCTCCTTCGCGGGCACGGAACATGCCCTGGACGGAGAACGCCGCTGGCCCGGGTGCGGGTTCCATGACGATCGCGCGCGGCCCGTCGTGGCGGTTCAGTCGCGGGCGGGGCAGTCCGTCCCGAGGGGCGAGCCGTCGTAGGCGCGGTCGCCGCAATCGTTGACCTCGTGCCAGATGTAGCCCTGCCCGGTCTCGGTGATCGCGACGACGCGGTCGATGCCGAACTCGCGATTGCGCTGGCCGGTGAAGACGCGGGCGCGGCCCTCGTCGATGGCGGCGCCGATGGCGCTGGCGTCGAAGCAGTCGAACCAGAACGGCGCGCGGCGCGGGATTGCGCCGGGGTAGAGCTCGGCCTCGAGGGTGCCGGGGCTGGCGTCGGTGCGGAAGCAGGCGCGGAACCGGATGGGCGAGCTTTCTGCGTCGATGGCGCGGAAGTCGCGCACCGGCAGGTCGATCGGCGCCCCGTCCGAGCCGGTCAGCCGGACGTTGTCCTGGATCGGCGCCTCTTCGTAGTAGTGGAACACCTGCAGGTAGTACATGCCGATGCCGGCGGCGAGGCCGCTCAGGATCAGCACGAGGCCGACGATCTTTCCGGCGTGCACGGCTATCTCCGATCTGCGCGGCGCAGCGCCGCGAACGAGGGGGACCGGCGCGCCATGCTCAGGCGCCGCCGGCGGGGGTGCGCACGAAGGCGTCGGCGCACATCTTCGCCAGCCCGCGCACGCGGCCGATATAGGCCTGCCGCTCGGTGACCGAGATCACGCCCCGCGCGTCGAGCAGGTTGAAGATGTGGCTGGCCTTGATGCACTGGTCGTAGGCCGGGTGGGCCATGACGATGGTCTTGCCGGTCTTCGGGTCAGCGTCGTCCTGGCCCAGGATGCGGGCGCATTCGGCCTCGGCCTCCTGGAAGTGGTCGAGCAGCACGGCGGTGTCGGCCACGTCGAAGTTCCAGCGGGAATACTCCTGCTCGGTCTGGCGGAAGACGTCGCCGTAGGTCAGCGGCTGCGGGCTGTCGGGGTCGTTGTAGGGCATGTCCATCACGTGATCGACGCCGAGGACGTACATCGCCAGACGCTCGAGCCCGTAGGTCAGCTCGCCCGAAACCGGATGGCAGTCGTGGCCGCCGACCTGCTGGAAGTAGGTGAACTGCGACACCTCCATGCCGTCGCACCAGACCTCCCAGCCCAGACCCCAGGCGCCCAGGGTCGGACTTTCCCAGTCGTCCTCGACGAAACGGACGTCGTGCAGGCCCATGTTGATGCCGATCGCGGCCAGCGATCCCAGGTACAGATCCTGCAGATCGGGGGGCGACGGTTTGATGATCACCTGAAATTGATAATAGTGCTGAAGCCGGTTCGGGTTCTCGCCGTAGCGCCCGTCGGTGGGGCGGCGCGAGGGCTGCACATAGGCCGCCGCCCAGGGGTTCGAGCCCAGCGCACGCAGGGTCGTGGCCGGATGGAACGTGCCCGCGCCGACCTCCATGTCGTAAGGCTGAAGCACCGCGCAGCCCTTCGCCGCCCAGTAGCTTTGAAGCCGCAGGATGATTTCCTGGAAACTGCGCGGTCTGTCGGTGGTTGCCTGCATGACGCTCTCCGGTCCGGTCGCCGGCCTGATAGGGCAAGCGGGCCCTCGGGGTCAATGAGCGGCGCGGATTCGGGGATGCACCGGACCGCGCTTATGTTAACACTATCGCGACAGGGGTCGCACCAACCGGGGAAAGGCAGACCGGACGATGCTGAGACGAATGATGGCAGCGCTCGCGCTGGCGGGGGCGCTGACCGTTGCGGCGTACAACGAGGCACGGGCACAGCAGCAGGCATATTTCATCCAGGTCGAGGCGCAGTCGAGCCTGACCGGCGCGCAGGACACGGCGGAACGCTTCGGCCGCGCCTTCGGCAACGTGGCGAGCTTCGCGCTGGGCGGCGGCTGGTACGGCATTGCGCTGGGTCCCTACACCGAGGACGAGGCCGCCCGCGTGCTGGCGAACCTGCGCGGGCGCGGACAGATCCCGCCCGACAGCTACGTGCAGAACGCGACGCGCTACGACGAGCAGGTCTGGCCGCCGGGCGCCACCCGCGCGCAGACGATGGCGCGGCTGGAGGCACCGTCCGGGGCGCAGACGCAGGCGAGCGAGCTCGAGCAGCGGCTGGCGCAGGCCAACGCCGCGCAGGACCAGCAGCAACAGCAGCAGACGGCGCAGCAGCCCGCGCCGGTGACCGAGACGCCGCAGCAGGCCCGCGCCGCCGAGCGCGAGCTGACCCGCGCCGAGCGCGAGCAGCTTCAGATCGCGCTGCGCTGGGCGGGGCATTACGACGGCCGCATCGACGCCGCCTTCGGTCCCAACACCCGCGGCGCCATGCAAAGCTGGCAGCAGGCGAACGGCTACGAGACCACCGGCATCCTGACCACGGCGCAGCGCGCGGCGCTGCTGGACCAGTACAACTCGGTCTTCGACGGGCTGGGGTTCGCCACCTACGTCGACGAGCGCGCCGGCATCGCCATGGAGATCCCGCAGGGCGTGGTGGCCTTCGACGGCTACGAGCCGCCCTTCGCCACGTTCGAGCCGACCACCGACCTGGGCGCGCGGGTGCTGCTGATCAGCCGCCCCGGCGACCGGCAGACGCTGGGCGGGCTCTACGAGATCATGCAGACGCTGGAAATCGTGCCGGTCGAGGGCGAGCGCAACCGCGATGGCGACGGCTTCGTGCTGACCGGCGCCAACGACGAGATCGTCAGTCACACCGAGGTCGGGCTGGCCGACGGCGCGATCAAGGGCTTCACCCTGATCTGGCCGGCCGGAGACGAGGCGCGCCGGGAACGCGTTCTGGCACGCATGCAGGACAGTTTCTCGCGCCGGCCGGGCGTGCTCGAGGCGCCCGAGGCGGTGCCCGATGCGCGCGACGTCGACCTGGTGGCCGGGCTGCGCGTGCGCCAGCCGGTGCGCACCGCGTCGGGGTTCTTCGTCGACCGCGCGGGCCGCGTGCTGACCAGCACGGCCGCAGTCCAGGGCTGTTCGCGCGTCACGCTGGACAGCGAGCACGACGCGCAGGTGGTGGCGCAGGACGCCGAACTGGGGCTGGCGGTGCTGCGCCCCGATGCGTCGCTGGCGCCGCGCCGCGTGGCGCAGTTCCGCGCCGACCCGCCGCGCCTGCAATCCGAGGTCGCGGTCGCCGGCTATTCCTTCGGCGGCGTGCTGGGCGCGCCGACGCTGACCTTCGGCACGCTGGAAGAGCTGCAGGGCCTGCGCGGCGAGGCCGCGATGAAGCGCCTGACGCTGGCGTCGCAGCCCGGCGACGCCGGTGGTCCGGTGATGGACGACGGCGGCGCCGTGCTGGGCATGCTGCTGCCGCGCGACGGCGACGACAGCCAGCGGCTGCCGCAGGACGTCAGCTTCGCCACCAAGACCGACGACATCCTGGCCTTCCTGCGCCGAGCCGGTATCGACGCGCAGGCGCGCGGCGGCAGCGCGGCGCTCGACCCCGAGGACCTCACGCGCGTGGGTGCCGAGATGACGGTGCTGGTGAGCTGCTGGGACTGACGCGGGCGTGATGCCGCGGTGCGGCATCTTGACCGGGGACGTATCGTCGCGCCTTGCCACGCGGTGGGTCGCGGGGCGAGTGTGGCCGCATGGACCACGCCGCCCCCCCGCCTGACGCTCATGTGACCGAGATCACGCCGACCGCGCCCGTCGCGGCGGCGAGCCATGGCGGGCGCGCGAAATGCCTGCAGCGGCTGGTGCGGCTGGAGATGCCGCTGCCGCGCACGGTGGCGCTGTCCTTCGCGACGGTGCACGGCATCGCCGCGGGGCGGATGCCCGACATCGGCGCGCTGGTGGCGGGCTTCGATCCGGGCGCGCTGCTCTGCGTGCGGCCGTCCTCGGGCGATCCGGACTGGGGCGGGCCGGGCGCGATCCTGAACATCGGCATGACCGACGCGCGCTGCCGCGCGCTGGCGCCCCGGATCGGCGCGGAGGCTGCGCGCGCGCTCTACCTGCGCTTCGTGGAATCCTACGCGCTGCACGTGGCGCGGCTGGACCCCGACAGCTTCGAGGGGCGCGACGCGGGCCAACCCGACGCGCTCGAGGCCGCGCTGGCCGCCTACGAGGACGAGGCCGAGGAGCCGTTCCCGCAGGACCCGGTGGTCCAGCTGTCCGAGGTCCTGCGCTCGATGGCGCGCGCGTGGGAGGGCACCACCGCGCGGATCCTGCGCCAGGCGCGCGGCGCACCGGCCGATGCGGGCCTGGGGCTGGTGGTGCAGGAGATGGCGCTGGGCGTGGGCCCGGGCGAATGCGGCTCGGGCGTGCTGCAGCTGGTCGATCCGGAAACCGGCCAGCCGCAGATCACCGGGCGCTACCTGTCGCAAAGCCAGGGGCGCGAGGCGCTGGAGCGCGGGCTGCCGAGCCAGTACCTGGGTCGCGATCCGCGCGGGCCGTCGCTGGAGGAGCTGGCGCCACAGGCCTTCGCCGACCTCAAGCGCCACGCCGCCCGCATGCGTGAGCGGCTGCGCGAGGAGATGCAGATCGAATTCACCATCGAGGACGGCCGCGTGCACATCCTCGACGGGATCCGCGTGCCGCGCAGCGCGCGGGCGGGCCTGCGCATCGCCGTGCGGATGGCCGAGGACGGCGTGATCTCGCGCCAGGAGGCGGTGATGCGGATCGAGCCGCGGGCGATCTCGGAGCTGCTGCACCGGCAGGTGGCGCCGGGCGCGCCGCGCGACGTCATCGGCCGCGGCGTGGCGGCCAGCCCCGGCGCCGCCTCGGGGCGGATCGTGTTCACCGCCGCCGACGCGCAGGCCAGCGCAGCCCGCGACGAGCCGTGCATCCTGGTGCGGCGCGAGACGACGCCCGAGGACATCCGCGGCATGCACGCCGCCAGCGCGGTGCTGACCGAGCGCGGCGGCATGACCAGCCACGCGGCGGTGATCGGCCGCGGCCTCGGCCTACCTTGCGTCGTGGGCGCATCGCGCATCCGCTTCCATTTCGAGCGCCGGCAGATCGCCTGCGCCGACGGACGGCTGCTGCGCGAGGGCGACACGATCACCGTCGACGGCACGACCGGAGAGATCCTCGCCGGCAGCCCCGCGATGGTCGAGGCGGCGCTGGACGACGCCTTCACCACGCTGATGGACTGGGCCGACGCGCATCGCGACATCGCGATCCGCACCAACGCCGACACGCCCGCCGACGCGCTGACCGCGCGCAACTTCGCCGCCGAGGGGATCGGCCTGTGCCGGACCGAGCACATGTTCTTCGAGGCCGACCGCCTGACGCCCATGCGCGAGATGATCTTCGCCGACAGCCCCGAGGACCGGCAGGAGGCGCTGGCGCTGCTGCTGCCGATGCAGCGCGGCGACTTCGTCGAGCTGTGCCGCATCATGGAGGGCATGCCGGTCTGCATCCGCCTGTTCGACCCGCCGCTGCACGAATTCCTGCCCTCGGACCGCGCGGGGCTGCGCGACCTGGCCGAGGCGCTGGACATGGCCGTGAGCGACGTCACCCGCCGGGTAGAGTCGATGGGCGAGTACAACCCGATGCTGGGCCTGCGCGGCGTGCGGCTGGGCATCACCGTGCCGGAAATCTACGACATGCAGGCGCGCGCGATCTTCGAGGCGACGCTGGACGCCAGCCGCGACGGCGCGCCGGTGGTGCCCGAGATCATGCTGCCGCTGGTCTCGGCCCGGCGCGAGGTCGAGATCGTGCGCGCGCGCATCGACGCCGTCGCCGCCGCCGTCCGCGCCGAGCGCGGCCGCGACTTCACCTACCGGCTAGGCGTTATGGTCGAGACGCCGCGGGCCTGCCTGCGCGCCGGCGACATCGCGCAGCACGTGCACTTCCTGTCCTTCGGCACCAACGACCTGACGCAGATGACCTACGGGCTGTCGCGCGACGATGCCGGGCGCTTCATGCAGGCCTACGTCGCCGAAGGCGTGTTCCGCGAGGATCCGTTTCACGTGCTCGACCACGAGGGCGTGGGCGAGCTGGTGAAGATCGGCGCCGATCGGGCGCGACACGCACGTCCGGGCATAACCCTGTCGATCTGCGGCGAACATGGTGGTAATCCCGATTCGATCGCGTTCTGCCGCGCGGCGGGCATGGACTATGTCAGCTGCTCGCCCTTCCGGGTGCCGGTGGCGCGGCTGGCTGCGGCCCAGCTGGCCATCCGCGATGCGTTGCAAAATTAACCCAAAAAAGTGGCAATTCTTTACGTTATGGTAACCTTTCGGTAATCAGCAGGCGTTTTGCAGGCCCTCCCGGGGCAGCAAGGCGGCGCAACGACCGAAGGTTTTCGCCTATGTTACGGGCACTTGCAGTTATCACCGCTCTGATTCTTCCTTTCGGGGGCGCGATGGCGGATGGCGGCGGTTTGAAGGCGATGCAGCTGATCTCGCTCGAACGCCGGGCGCTGGACGACGCCGCGACGGCCCATCTCGGCCGCCTGCTGATGGGCCCCGACGCCCCCCGGATGCCGCGCTACGACGCGGCTTGGCTGGCAACCCTGCCCGAGGCCACCGGCGACAGCCAGTGGGAATGCCTGGCCGAGGCGCTGTACTTCGAGGCGCGCGGCGAATCGGTCCGCGGCCAGTTCGCGGTGGCCGAGGTGATCCTGAATCGCGTCGAAAGCGGCCGCTTCCCCGACAGCGTCTGCGGCGTGGTCAAGCAGGGCACCGGCCGCAAGTTCGCCTGCCAGTTCACCTATACCTGCGACGGCCTGCCCGAGGACGTGCACGAGAAACGCGCCTGGGACCGTGTGGCCAAAGTGGCGCGCGCCGTGCTCGACGGCCGGTCGGGCCAGTTGACCGAGGGCGCCACCCACTATCATACCACTGCGGTGAACCCCGATTGGGCGAACGTCTACGAGCGCACCGCGCAGATCGGCGCGCACCTGTTCTATCGCCACACCTGGCGATCCTCGAGCCGCTAGGGGCGCGCGGTCCGGCCGCGCCCCCAGGCTGCCCCGCGCCGCCCAAGGAGCCGTCATGGCCGACGAGATCCGCCTCGCCTTTTCCCACCCCTCGGAACGCGCCATCGCCACCGCCGGCGAGGCGCCGCGCGACCGGATCATGGTCCGGGACCTGGTGCTCGAGGCCGAGATCGGCGCCTTCCAGGCCGAGCGCGGCACGACGCAGCGGCTGCGCTTCGACGTGGTGGTCGAGGTGGCGCCGCTGACGTCGCCGGTCGAGGACGACGTCGACCGCATCCTGTCCTACGACCGGCTGAGCGAGGCGATCGCGCACGAGCTGGCCTCCGAGCGGCTGAACCTGCTCGAGACGCTGGCCGAGCGCGTGGCCGAGCGCATCCTTCTGGAGCCGCAGGCGATGCGCGCCTTCGTGCGGATCGAGAAGCTGGACCGCGGCCCCGGCGCGCTCGGGGTCGAGATCGTGCGCACGCGGCGTGATTTCGGCGACAATCTGACAGCGCTGGCGGACGAGGCGGCGCGGACGCGGCCGCATCCGCGCGTGGCGTACCTGTCGAACGACGCGATCGCCGATCCGCGCCTGGGCGCCTGGATCGACGCGCTGCTTTCGGGCGACGCGCCGGTGGTGCTGTGCGTGGGCGCGCCCGACCTGCCCGCGCCGCAGACCGGCCACAAGATGACCCAGCGCCGGATCGACCTGCTGGCGATCGAGCAGAACGGCTGGAGCCTGGCCGCGCGCGACGCGCGCTGCAAGGTCGTGGCCACGCGGACCGAGCTCGACTGGGCGATGCGCAACGGCCAGCTCTGCGTCTGGGCGCCGTCGAAGATCGTGCTGGACGCGACCGAGGGACCGCAGGTGCAGCCGCGCGACGCGGTGGCGCTGGCGGCGTGGTTCGCGGGCGCCATGGAGGCGCGCGAGCTTCTGGTCGTGGGCGCGACGCCGCCGGCCTCGGCGCGCGTGCCGGTGCGGGCCGCGACGCTGGACGACGCCGCGCTCTAACGCTTGCCAAAGACCGCGCGATCGGTCACCACCGCGCCCATGTCCGAGTATTTCCGCCCCCTGCCCCAACGCGACGGGCCGCGCCCGGAGGGTGCCGTGCCGCTGGCCGGCGGCGCGCTGTGGTTCGTCGAGGCGGTGCGCCTGGCCCGCGCCGCGGCGCCCCGGCGGGTGCCGGTGTCGGAGGTCCCGCGCGACTGGCTGGACCGGCTGAGCGCGCCGCGCGCGCAGGTGGCCGGCCTGCCGATGGACCGCGCGCATGTCATGGGCATCGTCAACGTGACGCCGGACAGCTTTTCCGACGGCGGGCGGCTGCGCGACGCGGATGCCGCGGTCGCGGATGCGCGCGCCATGGTGGCCGCGGGTGCCGCCATCGTCGACATCGGCGGCGAAAGCACCCGGCCCGGCGCCGAGACGGTCCCCGACGATCTGGAAATCGCGCGCACGCACCCGGTAATCGCAGCGCTGGCCGGCGATCTGGGCGCGCCGATCTCGATCGACACGCGCAAGCGCGCGGTGGCCGAGGCCGCCGTCGCGGCCGGTGCGGCGATCGTCAACGACGTCTCGGGGCTGACCCACGATCCGACGCTCGCCGCGTTCGTGGCGGAGCACGATCTGCCGGCCTGCGTGATGCATGCGCAGGGCGATCCGAAGACGATGCAGGACGACCCGCGCTACGATGACGTGCTGCTGGACGTCTACGACTGGCTTGAAACCCGGGTTGAGGCGCTGGAGGCGCAGGGCATCCCGCGCGCGCGGATCCTGGTCGATCCGGGCATCGGCTTCGGCAAGACGAAGGCGCACAACCTGGCGCTGCTGGCGGGTGCGAGCCTGTTCCACGGGCTGGGCTGCGCGGTGCTGATCGGTGCGTCGCGCAAGCGGTTCATCGGCACCATCACCGGCACCGAGCGGCCGGCCGACCGGATGGCCGGCTCGGTCGCCGTGGCGCTGGCCGCCGCCGCGCAGGGCGTTCAGGTCCTGCGGGTTCACGACGTGCCCGAGACGGTCCAGGCGCTGCGCGTCCGGGCCGCGCTGGGCGAGGGAGACAGCGATGTCGCGTAAACTTTTCGGAACCGACGGGGTGCGCGGCACCGCGAACACCCATCCCATGACCGCGCAGCTGGCGCTGGAACTGGGCGCCGCGGTCGGGCGGTACTTCCGCAACGAGCACCACGGCGTGCACCGCGTTGTGATCGGCAAGGACACGCGCCTGTCGGGCTACATGTTCGAGAACGCGCTGACCGCCGGGCTGACCAGCACCGGCATGAACGTGTTGCTGCTGGGTCCGGTGCCGACGCCGGCGGTGGGCCTGCTGACGCCGTCGATGCGCGCGGACCTGGGCATCATGATCTCGGCCAGCCACAACGCCGCCCCCGACAACGGGATCAAGTTCTTCGGCCCCGACGGCTACAAGCTGTCCGACGCGGTCGAGGCCGAGATCGAGGCGCTGATCGACGCGGGAGTCGAGCCCGCCGCGCCCGCCAATATCGGCCGCGCCCAGCGCATCGACGACGGCCGCTTCCGCTACCAGGAGCGGGTGAAGTCGACGCTGCCGCCGGGCCTGCGGCTGGACGGGGTGAAGGTGGTGGTCGACTGCGCCAACGGCGCCGCCTACCGCACCGCGCCCGAGGTCCTGTGGGAGCTGGGCGCCGACGTGATCCCGATCGGAGTCAAGCCCGACGGGCACAACATCAACGCGGAATGCGGCTCGACCAAGCCGCAGGCGGCGGCGGCCAAGGTGGTCGAGACCGGTGCGCATGTGGGCATCTGCCTCGACGGCGACGCGGACCGGATCGTGCTGATCGACGAGAACGGCACCATCGCCGACGGCGACCAGATCATGGCGCTGATGGCCGCCCGCTGGTCCGAGGAGGACCGCCTCAAGGGCGGCACGGTCGTGGCGACGGTGATGTCGAACCTCGGGCTCGAACGCTTCCTGACCGGCCGCGGGCTGCGGCTGGAGCGCACGCAGGTCGGCGACCGCTACGTGGTCGAGGCGATGCGCAAGGGCGGCTGGAACCTGGGCGGCGAGCAGTCGGGCCACATCGTGATGACCGATTACGCCACCACCGGCGACGGGCTGATGGCGGCGCTGCAATTCCTGGCCGAGATGGCGCGCACCGGGCGCCCGGCGTCGGAACTGGCGGCGAGTTTCGAGCTGGTGCCGCAATTGCTGCGCAACGTGCGCTACGACCCGTCCGAGGCGCCGCTGGAGCATGCGTCGGTCCAGGCGGCGATCGCCGAGGCCGAGGCGACGCTGGACGGCAAGGGCCGGCTGCTGATCCGCAAGTCGGGGACCGAGCCGCTGATCCGCGTCATGGCGGAATGCGAGGATCCGGCGCTGATGAACCGGATCGTGTCCGAGATCATCGCCGAGGTCGAGGCGGTCGCCGGCTGAGGCCCCGGTTCAGAGGGCGTCGGGGGCTCTGCCCCCGCCCGCTGCGCGGGCTCCCCCGGGATATTTCAGGACCAAAGAAGCGCTGGCGGTCACGCGATCCGGTAGGGCAGCACGTCGCGACGGTCGGGGCTGACGCTGAGCCGGCGTTCGAGCGGCGGGACCGAGCGCTGGTGGCAGGCGGTGCGTTCGCAGATCCGGCAGGAGATGCCGATCGGCTCGAACGCCTGGTCGCTTTGCAGGTCCAGCCCGTCGGCGTAGACGATCTGCGCCGCGTGCCGCGTCTCGCA
>NZ_JBELMH010000049.1:0-13328 GCF_042096055.1 Citreimonas sp.
TGGTGAACATCGTCGGCCGCGACATCGCGTCGGTCGAGGGGTTCAACTACTCGAACGCGCTGCAGAACGTCGAGGCCGAGCAATGGACTCCGCAGGAGCTGGACGCCTGGCTGACCAACCCGCGCGAATACGCGCCGGGCACGACGATGAGCTACCAGGGTCTGCGCGATGCCGAGGACCGGGCCAACCTGCTGACCTATCTCTACGAGCTGCAGCAGTAACCGGGACCTGTATCCGGCTTTCGGACCGAACGGGCGGCCACAAGCCGCCCGTTTTCGTGCGGGCCGTCGCTCAGCCGGCCAGCAGCGGGTCGAGCTTGCCGGCGCGGTCCAGCGCGTAAAGCTCGTCGCAGCCGCCCACGTGGGTCTCGCCCACGAAGATCTGCGGCACGGTGCGGGCGCCGCCGGCGCGCTTGATCATCTCGGGCTTGCGGTCGGGATCGGCGAGCACGTCGATCTCGGTGAACGCGACGTTCTTGGATTTCAGCAGCCGCTTGGCCGCGTGACAGAACCCGCACAGGGGCGAGCTGTAGACGACGACATCCTGCATTGTTCTCTCCTGCGTGTGTGGCTGCCCCTCATCTAGGCATCCTTGCCGACGCGTGCCAGCACCGTGACGCAGACGCGGCTTGCGCCGGCGGCCAGGCAGGCCTCGGCCGCGGCGCCCAGCGTGGCGCCCGAGGTCATCACGTCGTCGACGATCAACACCGGGCGTCCGGCGATCCGGTCGGCGCGGCGCGGGTTCACGGCGATCCGCCCCGCCAGCAGGGCAAAGCGTTCCTCTTTCGACTTGCCGTCGAGCGAGGGCGTCGCCTGCGCCCGCACCAGCGCGTCGGCGCACCAGTCGAGGCCCAGATGCCCGGCCAGCGCCTGGCCCAGCAGCGCCGACTGGTTGTAGCGCCGCTTGAGCATCCGGCGCAGGTGCAGCGGCACCGGCACGGCGATCATGCCCTCGGTCACGACAGGCCGGGTCTGGCGCGCCATCCATTCGGCCGCCGGGCGCGCGATGTCGTGGCGGTCGCCGTGCTTCAGCGCAAGAACCAGCCGCCGCGCCGTGTCGCGGTAGACCAGCGCGGCGCGGCCCTGCTCCCACGGGCGGGGCACGGAAAGGCAGTCGTCGCACAGCTCGGCCCGGTCCGAGTCGCCGGGCAGCGGCAGGCCGCAGGCGTCGCAGGTCAGACCCGCGACGAAGGGCGTGTCGCGCCAGCAGGCGCCGCACAGGCCGAAATCGGTCTCGACCATCTCGCCGCAGGACAGGCAGCGCGGCGGGTAGACCGCGCGCAGAAGCGTTTGCAGGACCGCGCGCGCCACCCTATGTGCCCCTCATGTCCGATACGCTCCGCCTGACCGACCGGACCGCGCTGCTGCGCCACCGTGACCGCGCCGCGCGCGATCCCGCGCTGTTCCTGCACGAGGCCGTGCGCGACGAGGCGCAGGATCGCCTGCAGATGGTAAACAGGTCCTTTACGGACGCGGCGATCGTCACGCCGTTTCCGCAGGTCTGGGACGGCTTCGCGCCCGGCGCGCGGATCGTGCCCGACGCGCCGGTGCTGGATCTGGTCGAGGGCGCGCACGACCTGGTCATCCACGCGATGGCGCTGCACTGGGCCGACGACCCGGTTGGCCAGCTGATCCAGTGCCGCCGCGCGCTGCGGCCCGACGGGCTGCTGCTGGCCTTCACGCCGGGCGGGCGCACGCTGACAGAACTGCGCGCCGCCTTGGGCCAGGCCGAGGTCGAGGTGACCGGCGGCCTCAGCCCCCGCGTGGCGCCGATGGCCGAGATCCGCGACCTGGGCGCGCTGCTGCAGCGCACCGGGCTGGCGCTGCCGGTGGCGGACGCCTGGACGCTGACCGTCGAGTACGGCAGCGCCCTGAACCTGATGCGCGACCTGCGCGCGATGGGCGAGACCAACGCGCTGGACGGCCGTCTGCGCCGCTTCACGCGCCGGTCGGTGCTGCTGCGCGCGGCCGAGCTGTATGCCCAAGGCTTCGCCACGCCGCAGGGCCGCGTGCCCGCGACGTTCGAGATCATCGCGCTGACCGGCTGGGCGCCGGACGCGTCGCAGCCGCAGCCCCTGCGCCCCGGATCGGCCGCCGCCCGGCTGGCCGACGCGCTGAACACCCACGAGACGCCGCTCGGGGATTGACCGTGGGCGATTGACGCAGGCCACCGGGGCGATAGGTATGGCCGAAACGCGACAAGCCGGGAAGAACAAGATGCTGGACGCAACCAGGCAGGCCACGCGCCCCGCCCACGCCCCCTCCGATCACCCCAAGATCCCCGGGTCGAAGATCGGCATTTTGCTGGCGAACCTCGGGACTCCGGACAATTACGACTACTGGTCGATGCGGCGCTACCTGAACGAGTTCCTGTCGGACCGGCGCGTGATCGACTATTCGCCGTGGCTGTGGCAGCCGCTGCTGCAGCTGGTGATCCTGACCAAGCGGCCGTTTTCCAGCGGCGAGGCGTACAAGTCGATCTGGAACGAGGACAAGGGCGAAAGCCCGCTGATGACGATCACCAAGGACCAGACCGCCAAGATCCGCGACCAGATGGAAGCGCAGTACGGTGACCGGGTGATGGTCGATTTCTGCATGCGCTACGGCAACCCGTCGACGAAATCCAAGGTCCGGGCGATGGTCGAGGCCGGGTGCCGGCAGATCCTGTTCTTCCCGCTCTACCCGCATTACGCGGGCGCGACCTCGGCCACCGCGAACGACGAGTTCTTCCGCGCCTTGATGGCCGAGAAGTGGCAGCCGACGGTGCGCACGGTGGATCCGTACTTCCAGCATCCGCTGTATATCGAGGCGCTGGCCCAGTCGATCGAGCGCGCCTATGCGGATCTTGAGAAGCGGCCCGACATCCTGGTTTGCTCGTATCACGGCGTGCCCAAGCGCTACCTGCTCGAGGGCGATCCGTATCATTGCCAGTGCCAGAAGACGACGCGTCTGCTGAAGGAACGGCTGGGCTGGGACGACACCGAGATCACCACGACCTTCCAGAGCCGCTTCGGCCCCGAGGAATGGCTGAAGCCCTACACCGTCGAGGAAGTGGCGCGGCTTGCCGAGGAGGACGGCAAGAAGAACATCGCCGTCTGCGCGCCGGCCTTTTCAGCCGACTGCATCGAGACGCTGGAAGAGATCAACGAGGAGATCAAGGAAAGCTTCGAGGAGGCGGGCGGCCAGCATTTCACCTACATCCCGTGCCTCAACGACGACGACGCGCACATCAAGGCGCTGTCGGCGGTGATCGACGAGAACCTGCGCGGCTGGGTCGACTGAGACCCTGCCCCGCGCAACAAAAAAGGCGGTGCCGCGGCACCGCCTTTTTCGTGTTCGTGGATGCGCGTGTCAGTTCGAGGCGGCAGCCGCGACGATCGCGATGAACAGCAGCGGGATGACCACGCCGGCGGCCGAGGACGACTGCTGCGTCTCCTCGACGACGACGACAGGCTCCATCTCCATGACCACTTCACCCTTGGCCATGTGCGCCTCGGCGGAAGCCGAGGTTGCGGCGGCGGCGGAGAGAAGCGCGGCGAGTGCGAGTTTCTTCATGATATCCTCCAGTCATTCGCCCGTTGCTTGCGCGATCCAGCACTTGCGCGAGGCATCAAGATCAAGTCGTGACCTTGAATATGCAGCAAAATCCCCGCAAGGCAATTATAGCGCCCTTACGCGCCGCGCCGCCGTCGTCAAATAAGCAACACCTGCGTGCCGACCTCGGCCATCTCGTACAGCTCCTCGATGTGCTCGTTGTAGAGCCCGATGCACCCGTTCGACGACCGGCGGCCGATCTTGCGCGTGTCGTGCGTGCCGTGGATGCGGTAATACTGCCAGCTGAGGTGCAGCGCGCGGGTGCCCAGCGGGTTGTCCGGGCCCGGCGGCACGTAGTCCGGCCATTCGGGGTTGCGCTCTTTCATCGACGGCGTCGGGCGCCAGTCGGGCTGAGGATCCTTCAGCGTCACGCGGGTGCGGCCGCGGCGCGTCAGATCCTCGGTCAGCGGCACCGAGGACGGATACAGGTGGTAACGGCCGCTTTCTTCCCAGTAATGCAGCGCGCGCGAGTCGATGTCGACAAGGATCGCGCCTTGGTCGAGGTTGCTGAAATACGGCTGCCAGTCGAGCGTGCGGAACGACGACACGTTGCGCCGGACGATATCCGACACCTCGCGTTCGATTTCGGTCGTGCCCTGGCTTTGCGCGAAGGCGGGGGTCGTCACCAGAGCCGCGCTGCCTGCGATGAAGGCGCGCCGATTGAATCCGGGTCCGGCTTTTCTGGTCATTATTCGATTCCTTTGCCGCGAAAGTGTTGACATCAGATATGGCGCCCACGCCGCAGTCGCAAATCAAACCCGCGTGCGTCGGCCAGAAGGGGCCGATGTGGGGTTTGAAGCCCCGCGCCGCGCGGTCTAAGGTGCAGCGATCTGCATCGTAGCCGGAAAGACAATGCCCATGACGACGCGCCGTTCCCTACTTTTTATTCTTGCCGGCTTCGCCCTTTCGGCCTGCGCCGCGCCCATGACGACCCAGCCGCCCGAGCTGGGTCCGGACGGCCGCCCGCTGCCGCGGGTCTACCGGCCCGGCAACGAGGCGACGGTACAGTACCGGATGCTTGATTCGGTTAACGCGCTGCGGGCGTCGTCCGGCGCCCAGCCGCTGGAGCTGAACGCCCAGCTGAACGCCGCCGCCGCCACCCATGCGCGCGACATGGCGGTGCAGAACCGCCCGTGGCACTTCGGCTCGGACGGCTCGTCGCCGATCGACCGGGTGCGCCGCGTCGGCTATTCCGGCCGCCTCGTGGGCGAGGCGATCTCGGAAACTTACGAAAGCGAGCTCGAGACGCTGGCGGCGTGGATGGAGCAGCCCAACGTGCGCGACGTGATCCTCGACCCGTCGGCGCGCGAGATGGGCTTTGCCTGGCACCAGGAAAACAGCGGCAAGCTGTGGTGGGACATGGTGCTGGGCGCGCCCGGCCAGTCCCCCGTTCCCGGCATGTAAACCGAAGCGGGCCCGCGCGCAGCGGGCCCGACCCGACGCCGGTCAGGGCATGATCAGGATCGGCGTCCCGTCGTTCACCATCGCGTAGATCTCGCGCATCTCGCGGTCGGTCACGGCGATGCAGCCGGCCGTCCAGTCGCGCGCGCCGGGCTTGCGCCCGTCGTTCGGCATGCCGTGGATGAAGATGTCGCCGCCCGGCGACAGGCCCATCGACGCCGCGCGCGCCACGTCCTCGGTCCGGGGATAGTCGATTCCGATCGACAGGTAGAAGCGCGAATTCGGGTTGCGCCGGTCGATCGTGTACTCGCCCTCGGGGGTGCGGCCGTCGCCCTCGAACAGCTTGTGCCCGTCCGGCGCGAAGCCCAGCCCCACGTCGTAGGATTTCAGCACCTTCTGATGGTGCAGCAGGTACATGCGCCGGTCGCTCTTGTCGACGAGGACGCGCGTCACCTCGGGGCCGTTATATGTCTTGAATTTGGATCCGCATGCCGACAGCGCCATCGCGGCCGCCAGCAGCAGCATCAGTCCCAACGTTCTCATGTGTCTGTCCCGCTCGGTCTTTGCCTGTTTCGATTTGCCTGGTTTTCGTATTTTTTTCGTAAACCATACCGAAAATAGCGGGCATGCGATAGCTTATGTTTTAGGCGGGGATGCGTCCGAAAGCCGCTTCTCGATCGCTTCCAGGCGGCGCAGGACCTCGTCGCGGTAGGCGTCGGTGGCGACGCCCTCTTCCTTCTGGTGGGCGTCCTGCATCGAATTCACGATGAGACCGACCAGCAGGTTCACCACGGCGAAGGTGGTCACCATGATGAACGGCACGAAGAACGCCCAGGCGTAGGGATAGACCTCCATCACCGGGCGGACGATGCCCATCGACCACGATTCCAGCGTCATGATCTGGAACAGCGAATAGGCCGACTGGCCCAGGTCGCCGAACCACTGCGGAAAGCTGTTGCCGAACAGTTTCGTCGCCATCACGGCCCCGATGTAGAAGATCAGCGCCATCAGCAGGAAGACGCTGCCCATGCCCGGCAGCGCGGTCACGAATCCCTCGACCACGCGGCGCAGGCGGGGCGCGACCGAGATCACGCGCAGCACCCGCAGGATGCGCAGGGCCCGCAGAACGCTCAGCCCCTGCCCCGCCGGCACCAGCGCGATGCCGACGATGACGAAGTCGAACACGTTCCAGCCGTCGCGGAAGAAACGCCAGCCATAGGCGATCAGCTTGAGCGCGATCTCGAGCGTGAATATCGCGAGGCAGATGCGATCGACGGCGATGATCAGCGGGCCGGCGGCCGCCATCGTGTTCTCGGACGTCTCGAGGCCCAGCGCGACGGCGTTCACCAGGATCACGGCGATGATGCCGTTGCGCACGATGCCGCGTTGCAGGAAGGCGGCCAGGCGGTCGCGAAAGCCCATGGATCAGGTCTCCAGCACGAGGGTTGCGGCCAGTTCGACATGCGTGGACCAGCGGAACTGGTCGATCACGCGCACCGGCCCGAGCGTGTAGCCGGCGGCGATCAGCGCGGCGGTGTCGCGCGCGAAGGTGACCGGGTTACACGACAGGTGGGCGACGCGCGGCACGCGGGCGCGGGCGATCTGGGCGATCTGCGCCTCGGCGCCGGCGCGGGGCGGGTCGATGACGACCGCGTCGAAGCGCTGCAGCTCGTCCGGCAGAAGCGGATTGCGAAACAGGTCTCGCGTCTGGGTCGTGACCTTGCGCAGCCCGGGCGCGTGGCGCCAGCCGCGGTCGAGCGCCTCAAGCATCGCGACGTCGGATTCGCAGGCGGAGACCTCGGCGCTTTCGGCCAGCGGCAGGGTGAAGGTGCCGCAGCCGGCGAACAGGTCGGCCACGCGCGCGGCATCGCCCACGGCGGCGCGGACCGCGTCCAGCAGCGCGACCTCGCCTTCCGCCGTCGCCTGCAGGAAGGCGCCCGGCGGCGGGCTGACCTGCGCGCGGCCGAAGCGTTGCAGCGGCGGGCGGCGGGTCAGCGTCTCGCCCTCCCAGGACAGGCGGGCGAGGTCGTGGGCTTGCGCGAGTTCGGCGAAGTCCGCCGGCCCGGGCGCCGTGCCGCCGCGCACCGCGATGTCGAGCCCGCCGTCGCTGTCGGTGACCATGACCGAGATCTCGGCCTTGCGCGAGGCGCCGGCGACGGCCAGCGCCTGCACCACCGGCAGCGCGGCCGCCAGCACGGGGCGCACCACCAGGCAGTCGGGGTTCTCGACGATCACGTCGCTGCCCTTCTGGTGGAAACCCGCGGTGGCGTCCTTCTTCGTCCGGCGGGCGGAATAAGTCGCGCGGCGGCGCGATCGGGGTGGCGAGGTCTCCGTCGGGCGCACGTCGGTGTCGATGCCCTGCGCCGTCAGCGCGCGGATCACCACGTCGCGCTTCCAGTCGGCGGTGAAGTCGAGCGCGGCGTGCTGAAGCTGGCAACCGCCGCAACGCTTGGCGTGACGGCAAGGGGGCGACACGCGCTCGGGCACCGGGGTGACGATGCGCGGGGCGGCGAGCTGGCCGGCTTCGATGTCGCCCTCGACCACCTCTCCGGGCAGCGTGCCGGGGACGTAGACGGGCGCGTCGTCCACCGAGGCGATGCCGTCGCCCTGGTGGCCCAGCCGCTCTATCACGATCCTGTCCAAGCCGTCCCCGCCGCGTTGATCCGCCCGTCGCCTACCGTGCGGCGCGGGACCGTTCAAGCGGCGCGATCATTCGGCGGCGCGCATCTCGTCGTCGTCCGAGCCGATGAAGCCGCCGGACTGACGCTCCCAATAGCGCGCGTAGAGCCCGCCGCGCGCCAGCAGGTCGTCGTGGGTGCCTGTCTCGACGATGCGGCCGTCGTCCAGAACCACGATGCGGTCCATGCTCGACAGGGTCGACAGGCGGTGCGCGATGGCCAGCACGGTCTTGCCCTCCATCACGCGCTCCAGCGCCTCTTGGATGCTGGCCTCGACCTCGGAATCGAGCGCGCTGGTGGCTTCGTCCAGCACGAGGATCGGGGCGTCCTTGAGGATCGCACGGGCAAGCGCGATGCGCTGGCGCTGGCCGCCCGACAGCTTCACGCCGCGTTCGCCAAGGTAGGCGTCATAGCCCTTGCGGCCCATGTGGTCCTGCATGTCCTGGATGAAATCGTGCGCCTCGGCCCGGCGGGCGGCGTCGTAGACTTCCTCGTCGGTGGCGTCGGGCCGGCCGTAGCGGATGTTGTCCATCGCCGAGCGGTTGAACATCGCGGTTTCCTGCGTGACCATTCCGATGCGGTGGCGCAGGCTTTCCTGCGTGACGCGGCTGACGTCCTGACCGTCGATCTCGATCGCGCCATGCTCTGTGTCGTACATGCGCAGCAGCAGAGACACGAGCGTCGACTTGCCCGCGCCCGAGGCGCCCACGATGCCCAGCTTCTCGCCCGGCGCGATGATCAGGTCGATGTCCTGCACGCCGCCGCCTTCCTCGCGCCCGTAGCCGAAGGACACGTCGCGGAAGGCGATTTCGCCCGCCTCGACGGCGAGATCGCTCGCGTCCTTGGAATCGATCAGGCCGTGCGGCGGGGTGAGCGTGCGCATGCCGTCCTCGACCTCGCCCACGTTGGCGTAAAGCGCCATCAGCGTGAAGCTGACCCAGCCGGTCATCTGCGCCAGCCGCAGGCTGACCGCGCCGGTCGCTGCGATGTCGCCCGCGCTGACGAGACCAAGCGACCAGTACCACAGCGCGCCGCCGACCAGCAGGATCGGCAGAATGCCCGCCAGCGCCATCAGGCAGAAGCGGAAGCCGGCCGAGAGATACCCGAACTCGATCGTGCGGTCGCGAAGACCCCCCATCGCGCCCAACGCGGCACGGTCCTCGTGCGCGGCGTGGGCGAACAGCTTGACCGTCTTGATGTTGGTCACGGTGTCGACCACCTGCCCCGACACGTTCGCCCGGGCGGCGGCGCGCGCCTTCGACCGCTTGCGGATGCGGGGCATGAAGTAGCGGATCATCCACAGGTAGGCGGCCATCCAGACCACCAGCCCGCCGGCGATGCGCCAGTCGACCGTGCCCAGCATGAAGATCGCGCCCACGACCGAGGCGAGCGCGAAGAGCACGGTCTGCACCACCTCGACCACCGCGTCGGTCAGCGCGCGGGCGGTCTGCATCTCCTTCTGGGCGATGCGGCCGGCGAAATCGTCGTCGAAGAACGTGACCGACTGGCCCAGCGTGTAGCGGTGCAGCCGCGACAGCACGAGATTGAAGACGTTGGGCGCGATGGCGATCGACTGCATCGCGGCGTTGGCGCCCATCGTGACGGGCCGCACGATCAGGAAGAACAGCAGCGACAGGATCAGGATGCCGGATTGCTCGGCGAAGACGTTGCCGGCCTCGGATGCCAGCGCCGCGTCGACCACCACGCCCAGCATCAGCGCGGCCAGCACCTCGACCACGCCGGCGACGATGGACACGCCGCCGGCCAGCGCCAGCGGCTTTTCGGCGCCGCGCATCGCCCAGCGCAGGAAACGCGCCAGCGTGCGCGGCGGCGCACCGTCGGCATGGGAAAACGGGTCGATCCAGGTTTCGGGTCTCATTCGGCAGCCTGTGTATCGGGGTCGAGGAACCCGCCGCTCTGACGGGCCCAGAACCGGGCATATAGTCCGCCTTCGGCCAAAAGCGCGTCATGCGTGCCATCCTCGACGATACGGCCGTCGTCGAGCACTATGATCCGGTCCATCGCGGCGATGGTGGACAGGCGGTGGGCGATGGCGATGACGGTCTTGCCCTCCATCATGCCGTAGAGCGTGTCCTGGATCACCGCCTCGACCTCGGAATCGAGCGCGCTGGTCGCCTCGTCCAGCAGCAGGATCGGCGCGTCCTTGAGCATGGCGCGGGCGAGCGTCACGCGCTGGCGCTGGCCACCCGACAGCTTGATGCCGCGTTCGCCGACCTGCGCGTCGTAGCCGCGGTTGCCCTTCGGGTCGACGAGGTCGAGGATGAAGTCATGCGCCTGCGCCCGCTTCGCGGCCTCGATCATCTCGGCCTCGGATGCGTCGGGGCGGCCGTACAGCAGGTTTTCGCGGACGGATCGGTGCAGCAATGCGCTGTCCTGCTGGACCATGCCGATGGCGCCGCGCAGGGAGTCCTGCGTGACCTTCGAGATGTCCTGCCCGTCGATGGTGATCACGCCGCGTTCGGTGTCGTAGAAGCGCAGCAGCAGCTTGACCAGCGTGGACTTGCCCGCGCCCGACCGACCCACCAGGCCGACCTTCTCGCCCGGCGCGATGGTCAGGTCGACTCGGTCCAGCCCACCCGCGCCGCGGCCGTAATGGTGCGAGACACCCTCCAGCCGGATCTCGCCCCGGTCGAGCTTCAGCGGCCGCGCGTCCGGCGCGTCGACCAGCGTCACCGGCTGGGCGATCGTCTCCATCCCCTCGGCGACGACACCGAGCTGGCGGAAGAACGTGGTCAGCGCCCACATGATCCAGCCGGTCATCGCGTTCAGCCGCAGCGTCAGGGCCGAGGCCGCGGCGACGGCACCGGTGCTGGCCGCCCCCTGCATCCACAGCGCGATGGCCCAGCCGACGACACCGACGATCAGCAGCCCGTTCAGCACGGTCAGCGCCACGTCCATGATCGTGTAGATCCGCATCTCGGCGCCGAAGGTGCGGCGCGTCTTCTCGATCGCCTCCTTGGCGTAGTCGAGCTCGCGGTCGTGGTGGGCGAACATCTTGACCGAATGGATGTTGGTGTAGGCGTCGACCACGCGACCGGTGACCTCGGACCGGGCGTCGGACGCGGCCTTGGAGGCGGGACCGACGCGCTTGATCACCCAGACCATCAGCACCGCGTAGCCGATCAGCCAGGCGATCAGCGGCGCCATCAGGCGCGGATCGGCGCCGCCCAGCACGATCAGCGCGCCCAGCACGTAGGCCAGCGAGTAGGTGATCGCGTCGAACACCTGGAACACGGCCTCGCCCGCCGCCGGGGGCGTCTGCATGATGCGGTTGGCGATGCGGCCGGCAAAGTCGTTCTCGAACCAGCCCACGGATTGGCGCAGCACGTGGCGATGCGCCCGCCAGCGGATCAGCGTGCCGAAATTGGGCATGATCGCGTTGTTCAGCACCAGCACGTCGAGCGCCTGGAACGCCGGGCGGATCAGCACAACGAAGACGCCGAGCGCGATCAGTGCAAGGCCGTGATCAGCCCAAACCTGCGCCGGGTCGCCCGACAGGATGTCGACCACCCAGCCCATCGCCCAGATCAACCCCAGCTCGACCGCGGCGACGATGACACTGAGGATGCCGGCAACCACGAAAACGCCTTTGAACGGCCGCGCGTAGTCCAGCATGAACGGCCAGAGCCGCCGTGGCGGGCGGTCCGTTTCCGGGTAGTCGACATAGGGATCGACGAGGGATTCGAATCTCCGGAACACCGGGGTCTCCTTTTGCCGGCAAGCTAGCCCGGCGTCGCGCGCGACCCAACCGGTTACGACAGAAGGTCGTTCCGCGTCAGGGTGAAATCGGACGCGATCCAGCGCTTTTCCAAGGCGCGCAGCTTTTCGCCCAGCGCGGCACCTTCGTAGTCCGGCATCAGGTCGCGCGCGGTGACCGGAAAGGACGCGTTGGCGCCGCGGTCGATCTGCGCGGTCGCATCCGCCGGCAAGGGCTGCCCGAGCATGGCGGCGCGCAGCACGGCCACGTCGCGCGCGGTGGCCGCACCGTGGCGCCAGGCAAGCTCGGGCAGGCCTGTGGGCGCGCCGACGGAAGAGGCCAGCAGCGCGAGGCGCCGGGCATCGGCCTTGGCATGGCGCAGGTCCTCGGAGCCATCGCAGCCCAAGGTGGCCAGCCGGCGCAGCGAGTCGGGCGGCAGGTCCAGCGCGGCCTCGTGCGCCACCAGCGGACCCAGCGCGCGCGGGTCGGCGCCGGGCAGCACGCGGGCCAGAACGCCCACCTGCGCCATCACGGCCACCGCCGGGCCGGGATCGGGTGCGGCCATCAGCTTGCGCAACTCGGCGCCGACGCGTTCCCGCGACAACCGCTCCAGCCCGTCGAGGTGGCGCGCGATCCCGTCCAGCGCGTCGGCGTCAAAACCGTGGTCCGGATCGCCGTACCACGCGGAGAAGCGGAAGAAGCGCAGGATGCGCAGGTAATCCTCGGCTATGCGGTCGCCGGGCCGGCCGATGAACCGCACGCGCCGCGCCTGCAGGTCGGCCAGCCCGCCCAGCGGGTCGATCAGGTGCCCGTGCCGGTCGGCGTAGAGCGCGTTCATGGTGAAGTCGCGCCGCGCCGCGTCCTCGGCCACGTCGTCAGAAAAGCGCACCACCGCGTGGCGGCCGTCGGTCTCCATATCGGTGCGGAAGGTCGTGACCTCGAGCCCCTGACCGTCCACCACGACGGTTACGGTGCCGTGCTCGATGCCCGTCGGCACGGCCTTTAGGCCGGCGGCCCCAGCAAGCGCTGTGACACGGTCGGCATGTGCGTCGGTGGCGATGTCCACGTCGTCGACCGGCGCGCCCAGCAACGCGTTGCGCACGCATCCACCCACGGCATAGGCGGCGTGCCCGGCTTCGTCGAGCAGGGTCAGAACCGCCTGCGTGGCGGGCGCGTCGAGCCAGGCGCCGGTGACGCGGGTCACGGGTTCACCCGGTCGGCGAGCCCCCGCAGGATGCGCGCGGTGGCGCCCCATATATAATAGGGTCCGAACGGCACGGTGTAGTAGTGCCGCCGCGTGCCGCGCCAGCGCCGCGCCTGCCGGGTAAAGCGCGCGGGGTCGGTCACGTGATCGAAGGGCACGGTGAACACCTCGTCGACCTCGCCGGGTTCGGCCACCGGCGCGAACGGGCCGCGGATCAGGCCCACGACGGGCGTCATCAGGAAACCGGTCACCGTCTCGTGCGCGGGCAGCGGGCCCAGCACCTCGACCGCGTCGGGGGACAGACCGACCTCCTCGTGCGCCTCGCGCAGGGCGGCGGCGATGACGTCGGCGTCGGTCTCTTCCTGCTTGCCGCCGGGAAAGGCGATCTGGCCCGGATGATGCTTCAGCCGCGACGAGCGTTTGGTCAGCACCAGCGCCAGCGCATCGCCCTGCTCGACGAAGGCGACGAGCACCCCGGCCGGGCGCAGGGTGCGTCCGGCCGGCAAGGTGGCCTCGGGGTTGAGGTCGAAATCGGACGAGACGGGGTTCTCTGCCCCCGCCGCCGCCCGAAGCGCCGCGATCTGGTCAGCTTTCCCCATCGCCGGCCTCGAACCCCAGGGTCGCGGGGTCCAGATCGTAATGCGCGCCGCAGAACTGGCAGTCTGCGGTGACGCGGCCTTCCTCGGTGGTCATCTTCTCGATGTCCTTGGCCGAGTAGATCGACAGGCTCTGGC
>NZ_JBELMH010000049.1:13428-24065 GCF_042096055.1 Citreimonas sp.
TCCTCGGTGGTCATCTTCTCGATGTCCTTGGCCGAGTAGATCGACAGGCTCTGGCGCACGCGATCTTCCGAGCAGGTGCAGCCGAACTTGACCGGCTGGCTGTCGAAGACGCGCGGCGTTTCCTCGTGGAACAGGCGCACCAGGAGTTCGGTCGGGGCGACCTGCGGCCCGATCAGCTCCATCTCCTCGATGGTACCGAGATGCATGGTCACGCGGTTCCAGTTCTCCTTGTCGTCGCCGTCGACCAGGTCGTGCGCCTCGAGCAGACCTTCCTCGCCCGAGCCGCCGCCCTGCGAGAACGGCGAGGCCTTGGGCATGTGCTGCAGCATGATCCCGCCCGCGCGCCAGTGCTCGGGCACGCCCGGTTCGATCGAGCGGCCGTAGGACAGCGCGAAGATCGTCGGCAGCTGCTCGGACTGGGCGAAGTAGCTGGCGGCGCAGTCCGACAGCGAGGTGCCGGCGATCGGCGTGATGCCCTGGTAGGGCGTCATGCCCTGCCCCTGGTCGATGAGGATCGCAAAATAGCCCTTGCCCAGCTGGTCGAAGCCGCGTGTGTCGGTCACCCGGTCGCGGTCGAAGCTGGCATAGGCGCGGATGCGCGCGGGCTCGCCCTCTTCGGTTGGGCCGTAGTAATCGGTCGCGATCATGCGCACCGGGCCGTCGGTCTGCACCTGCAGCGACAGCTTCCAGCGCAGCTTGATCGTCTGGCCGATCAGCGCGGTCAGCAAGGCCATCTCGGCCACCAGCGCCTCGACCGCCGGGGGATAGTCGTGCTGCCCCAGCACGCCGGACAGCACGCCGTCGAGCCGCGCGATGCGGCCCCGCATGTCGGGCCGGTCAAGCTGAAAGGGCAGGACGGTGTCGTCCCAGGCGATTTTGGTGCCGATGCTCATGGGGTTTCCTTGTGGGCCGGTCGCTGGCATAGGTGTGCCATATAGGCATGACGCGGCGGGACGCAACGGGGGAGCGATGATCCGACGGTACGGTGCGCCGCCCGATCCCGGCCGGCGCTGGACCCTGCGGCCGGGGGTCTACGCAATCCTGCCGCGGGACGGCGCGCTGCTGCTGACCCATCAGAGCGAGCCCAGCCCCGAATACCAGCTGCCCGGCGGCGGCGTCGATCCCGGAGAGCATCCGATCGCCGCGCTGCACCGCGAGGTCTTCGAGGAAACCGGCTGGCGGATCGGACCGCCCCGGCGGCTGGGCGCGTTCCGGCGGTTCACCTACATGCCGGAATACGATCTCTGGGCCGAGAAGCTGTGCACGATCTACCTCGCCCATCCGGTGCGCCGGATGGCCCCGCCATCCGAGCCGGGGCATCGCGCCTGCTGGATGCCGGTGGACGAGGCCGCGCAGGTGCTGGGCAATCCCGGCGACGCGGCCTTCGTCACATCGGGCGCGGTCACGGCCCTTCGACGCTGAGCGCGTCGTATTCCAGCAGCGCCGCCGACACGTCGTCGCCCAGGTCGCTGCCGGCCAGTTCGGTGCGCAGGCGCCAGAACATGTCCTGAAGCAGCTCTTCGCCGCATGCATGGGCGGCGGTCTGCTTGAACAGCGCGATCAGCCCGGTTTCGTCGAGCATCGAGCCGTCGCGCATACGCGCCTCGGTGAAGCCGTCGGAATAGATCAGCAGCCGGTCGCCCGGCGCCATGTCGAAGCGCACCTGGTCGTAGCTGACATCCGGGACCAGGCCGATCGGCAGGCCCCCGTCGCCCAGCAGCCGGATCTCGCCATCCGCGCGCAGCAGGATCGGCGGCGGGTGCCCGGCCTGGACCATGCGCATCGCCCCGGTTCCCAGATCGGCCGTGACGTAGGCCATCGTCAGGTACTGCTCGACCCCCGGATCGGCCGACAGGCGACGGTTGAGCTTGGCGGCCACGTCCTCGGGCTGGTGCAGCGCGAAGTAGCGATCGAAGCGGCGTTCCAGCGCCAGGTTCTGGTCGGGAAAGCTGGACGACAGGTAGCCCGCGACGCGCGCGGTGACCATGGCCGAGGTGATGCCGTGGCCCGAGACGTCGATGCCGTACAGCCCCAGCCGCCCGACGCCGGGGCTGAACATCCCGACCAGATCGCCGCCCACGTGACCACAGGGCTGCAGCAGCAGGCTGACACGCGACGTGCCGAACAGGCGCGAGCGTTCCGGCACCAGCGCCTGCTGGATGGTGCGGGCCTGCTGCAGGTCGCGGTCGATGTCGGCGTGCAGGATCCGCAGCTGGTCCAGCGCCTCGCCCAGCTGGCGGTTGCGGTCCGACAGCGCGCGCTCCATCGCCAGCACGCGCGACCCGGCGCTGAGGCGCGCGCGCAGTTCCGGCGCGCTGACCGGCTTCGACAGGAAGTCGTCGGCCCCGGCGTCCAGGCCTTCGGCGACTTCGGTCTTGTTCGTCTTGGCAGTGAGCAGGATGAAGTAGCCGTAGCCTTCGTGCGGCATCTCGCGGAAGGCGCGGCACAGCTCGACCCCGGTCATGCCGGGCATCATCCAGTCCGAGATGATGATCTCGGGCGGCGCGGCAAGGCACGCCTCGATCGCCTGTTCACCGCTTTCGGCCTGGGTGACGGCAAAACCCCACCGTTCGAGCATCGAGCGCAGGATGCGCAGCTGCAGCCGGCTGTCGTCGACGATCAGGACGCGGCGCGCGTGCGCGGGCCGGCCCGTTGGGGCGATCGTCTCGTCCGGCTTCGTATGGTCGGCTTGCGGCATGCCCGCCAGCTGACGCGAGCCCCATTAAGAACGGATGAAGCGTAAAATGCGATGCAATGATCGCGTCGGGAAAAGTCGTTCGTTCACCATTCTCCCCCAGGGTGAGCGATCAGCCGGAATGCGGCGACGAAGGAGATTCGCGATGATCGACTGGGCCCGTGTGTGCGAATTGCGCGACGAGATCGGCGCCGAGGATTTCGAGGAAGTGACCGAGCTTTTCCTGACCGAGGTCTCGCAATGCATCGCCGCCTTGCCGGCCGCGCGGACCCCGGCGGCGCTGCGCGAGCGGATGCACGCGCTCAAGGGCGCGGCGCTGAACCTGGGCTTCGCGGCGCTGGCCGATATCTGCCGCGCCGGCGAACGGGCGGCCGCCCAAGGCGACGTCCATGCGGTGCGCCCGGCCGAAGTGCTCAACATCTTCAACGCGTCGATGGCCGCCTTCGAATCCGAGGTGGCGCAGCGCTTCGCCGCCTGAGCGGGCTGTCAGATCACGAAGCGGGCCAGAAGCTCGTCGTCGGTGATGTCCTGGTAGGTAAAGCCGTGCTCGTCCAGCTTGCCGAACAGCCTGGCGAAATTCGCCGGGTCCAGCGTCTCGATCCCGATGAGGACGGACCCGAAGTTGCGCGCGGACTTCTTGAGATATTCGAACCGCGCGATATCGTCGTCGGGTCCCAGCAGGTTCAGGAAGTCCTTCAGCGCGCCGGGCCGCTGTGGCAGGCGCAGGATGAAGTATTTCTTGATCCCTGAATACCGCTGGGCGCGTTCCTTCACCTCGGGCAGACGCTCGAAGTCGAAGTTGCCGCCGGTGGTGACGCAGACCACCTGCCGGCCCCGGATCGCCTGGCCGAGGTCCTTCAGAGCATCGACCGACAGGGCGCCGGCGGGTTCCAGCACGATCCCCTCGACATTCAGCATGTCGAGGATGGTGGTGCAGAGCCGGTCCTCAAGGATGGTCAGCGTGTTGGCCGCGCCGACGCCGGACAGGCGTGCGAAAGTGCGCTGCCCGATCTTCGCGACCGCCGCACCGTCGGCGAACGTGTCGACGCGCGGCAGGGCGACAGGCTCGCCCGCTTCCAGTGCGGCGCGCAGGCAGGCGCCGCCCGCGGGTTCGACCAGCGTGAACAGGCTGTCGGTGCCGAGGTAGCTGAGCACGCCCGCCGACAGACCGCCGCCACCCACCGGCATGACGATGTGGTCGGGCGCCTGGCCGAGCTGCTCGACGATCTCGACCGCGACGCTGGCCTGCCCCTCGATCACGTCCTCGTCGTCGAAGGGCGACAGGAAATGCGCACCCTGGTCGGCACAAAAGGCCTGCGCGGCGCGTAGCGTGTCGTCGAAGTAGTCGCCGATCAGGCGTACTTCGATGTTGTCGCCGCCGAACATGCGGGTCTTCTGGATCTTCTGCTGCGGCGTCGTCACCGGCATGAAGATCACGCCGCGCTTGCCGAAATGCCGGCACGACCACGCCACGCCCTGCGCGTGGTTGCCCGCGCTGGCGCAGACGAACATCGGCGCATCCGCCTGCTTGCGCATCGCGTTGAAGGCACCGCGCAGCTTGTAGCTGCGCACCGGGCTCAGATCCTCGCGCTTGAGCCAGATGTCCGCGCCGAAGCGCTCGGACAGGTGGGCGTTGCGCAGAAGCGGTGTCGGTTCGAACACGTCGCGCATGGCGTGGGCCGCGGCGCGTGCTGCATTCTGGAAATCGGTCATGTGCGATCTGTGGCCCAGCACGCGCCCCCGCGCAAGTCAGTCGATGGGCCGGCCCTGCACGTAGTGGCCGTAAAGCGTCGTCAGGACGGACACGCCGATGATCGTCGCGAACCAGCCGGTGACGATGGTGTAGACCACGTTGACGATCGACGCCGGGTCGGGGTTCAGCAGCGCCGGCGCCTGGATCACGAGGCTCGCGCCGATCACGATGAAGGCCAGCACGACGATCGCGCCGTCGGCGTCCTTGGTGGCGCGCCAGGCCTCGCGCACGCCCAGCCGCTGGCCGACCGCGATCGCCGGAAGCAGCACGCCGACGCGGAAGAACAGGTAGCCGCCCAGCCCGATCATCCCGAAGGCGAAGATGCCTGCGATGGCCGGCGCGGCGGCCAGGAACAGAACGATCGGAATGAACGCCAGCAGCACGCCCAGCACCACGACGATCCCGACGATGATGGAGACCCACAGGTAGCGCAGCAGCGTCGCGCCGTGCCATTGCGGCAGCCAACCGTGGGGATATTCCTCTTCCAGCACGAACCGGTGCCAGCCGACGGCGATCCACAGGCTGGCGACGATGGCCGCGATCGCCAGGATCACGCCCAGCGCCGAGCCTTCCGGCGCCACGCCCGGCACTTCTCCGGCGTCGATCGGGCTGTAGAGTGCCGAGACCTGCCCCGCCACCTGCACCGCATAGAGCACCGCCGACACCCGCAGCGCGGGGCCGAGATTGCGCAGCACCAGCCGCACGGAATGCATGAATATCTGCCAGCCCTTCATCGCGGCCCCTTTCGCGTCGCACCCGCGATCCCTAGCAGCCCCGGCGCCCCGGTCAACGGCCGCTGCCTTGCCCGGCGTCGGAAAACCCGCTAATCGCCGCTGCGACACGCGGACGGAAGGAACCCCCCATGAGCGCGCCAAAGAAAGTCGTCCTCGCCTACTCCGGCGGTCTCGACACGTCGATCATCCTCAAGTGGCTGCAGACCGAGTATGGCTGCGAGGTGGTGACCTTCACCGCCGACCTGGGCCAGGGCGAGGAGCTGGAGCCGGCGCGCAAGAAGGCCGAGCTGCTGGGGATCGATCCGAAGTCGATCTTCATCGAGGACGTCCGCGAGGAATTCGTGCGCGACTTCGTCTTCCCGATGTTCCGCGCCAACGCCGTCTACGAGGGGCTGTACCTGCTGGGCACCTCGATCGCCCGGCCGCTGATCTCGAAGCGGCTGGTCGAGATCGCGCGCGAGACCGGCGCCGACGCGGTCGCCCACGGCGCCACCGGCAAGGGCAACGACCAGGTGCGGTTCGAGCTGTCCTGCGCCGCGCTGGACCCGGACATCAAGGTCATCGCGCCGTGGCGGGAATGGGATCTCGGCTCGCGCACGTCGCTGATCGCGTTCGCCGAGGAACACCAGATCCCGATCGCCAAGGACAAGCGCGGCGAAGCACCGTTCAGCGTCGACGCGAACCTTCTGCACACCTCGTCCGAGGGCAAGGTGCTGGAGGATCCGGCCGAGGATGCGCCCGACTACGTCTACCAGCGCACGGTGAACCCCGAGGACGCGCCCGATCACCCCGAGCTGATCGAGATCACCTTCGCCAAGGGCGACCCGGTCGCGATCAACGGCGAGACGCTGTCGCCCGCGTCGATCCTGACCAGGCTGAACGAGCTGGGCGGCAAGCACGGCATCGGCCGGCTGGACTTCGTCGAGAACCGCTTCGTCGGCATGAAATCGCGCGGCATCTACGAGACGCCCGGCGGCACCGTCCTGATGGAAGCGCATCGCGGGATCGAGCAGATCACGCTGGACAGCGGCGCGGGCCACCTGAAGGACTCGATCATGCCGCGCTACGCCGAGCTGATCTACAACGGCTTCTGGTTCAGCCCCGAACGCGAGATGCTGCAGGCGCTGATCGACAAGAGCCAGGAGAACGTCAGCGGCACCGTGCGGCTGAAGCTCTACAAGGGCTCGGTCCGCACGATCGGGCGCTGGTCGGACGAAAGCCTGTACTCCGAGGCGCACGTGACCTTCGAGGACGACGCCGGCGCCTACGACCAGAAGGACGCGGCGGGCTTCATCCAGCTCAACGCGCTGCGCCTGCGCCTGCTGGCCGCGCGCAAACGGCGGCTGGCGCGCTGATGCCGCGGCGCGGCACGTAACGTCACGCTACCAGGTCCCTGCCCGGCTGCGCCATGATCGGCGCGACCAGGAAGGGACCCACCGTGTCGATGACCATGGACGAAATCGCCGACCGCATCCGCGCCGGCCTGTCGCGCAAGCCGCTGGACGAAAGTCTGCGCTTCGATTGCGGCGACGACGGCGCGCTGCGGCTGGAAGGGTCCGAGGTGGCGCATTCGGACGCGGTGGCCGATTGCACGATCCGCATCTCTCAGGCGAACCTGTCGAAGCTGGTGCAGGGTCAGCTGAACCCGATGACCGCCTTCGCCATGGGCAAGATCAAGGTCTCGGGCGACATGAGCGTCGCGCTGAAGCTGGGCCAGCTTCTGTAAGGACGCGAGCGGAGCTACGCTTAAGTAGTTGAAAATGAGTCACTTTTAGACTCTTCGATTCATCCTTAAGATTCAGGTGCTTACCCTTGATTCCGAGACAAGAAAATGTAATAATTGGAGGGCGAGGAATGCGGTAAAACCCACGTCCGCAGATAGCATTTGCTGGTCTCTAGGGGGAGCTTCGTGGGTCCCCCCCTCGCTACTTTTTAAAATATTCGTGGTCGCTTTGAATGAACAAGCGCTGTGCCAGTTTCATTTTAGAGCGGGTGATCGACTTGTTAAAATAGAATGTCCTAACGAAAATTCCTTTATCCTGCGCGTCGCGAGCCAAAACTAGAAAATATGCTCGTTTCGGATCTGGTTCGTGCAATATAACCTCAATTTGAAATTCTGAACCTCGTTTCATAGATTGGTAGTAGTCACCATTTCTAACGACCATGGGTAAAGCCAAGCCCTTGCTTGCATCCATTCCATGCATCTGGTGATGCCGAATTTTCTGAGAGTCGCGGTATGTCAAAAACACTTTTCGAGCATTCCACTTAAGAGCATCCGTAACGCGTGCGGGAATTTGTCCGACGCAGAGTGGGGGGCCTCCCCGCTTTCCGCCGTTAAGCAATTTGAAAAGTGAGAAGTCGTAGTCTGTGGGCTCCATGAAGTAACGTTTTAACTTCTTAGTATCCCACTGCCAAAACAAAAGACGCGGGGGCGTACCCACCGCGTCAATTTAATGCTTTTCAAGTAGTTACTCGGCCGTGACGGTGGTCATCACCAGCGCGTCGTCGACGCGGATCGGGCCGTCTTCGGTGGCGCCCAGCGTGTATTCGAAGACGCCGGTCGACGTGCCGCCGTCCTCGCCGTGCACCATCAGCATCAGCATGTCGCCCGAGGCGACGTCTTCTTGCAGGATCGCGGCGACGTCGGTGTTCTCGCCTTCCTTCAGCGGTGCGTAGCCGACGACCGGGCCGGGCTTCATCTCGGCGTCGGTGCGGTGCACGACCAGCCAGCCATTGGCGGGCGCGGTGACCTTCGCGGCGGTGACGGTGCCGCCGGACACGTCCTGGTCCATCGCCTCGACGCCCGGGGCCATGGAATGCGCGGCGGCGAAGGCCATCGATGCGGTGAGCGAAAAGGCGGCTGCGGTGATGATCGTCTTCATGGTGTCTCTCCTGTTTTTCCGGTGCATGGGCTTGCCATGTCCGATCCAAGACACGCGACCCAGGCGCAGGCAGTTTCAGGCGGATGCGACTTTTTTTTGCGAACGTGGCCGGGCTTCACGCGGGGATCACCTAGTGGTGAAACCCGCGCACGAACCTTGCACGGGGGCGTGCGTTACCGGACCAATGCGGAAAACATTGATTTGCGACATCAGCCGGAGGACACCATGCGCACTGCCATCCTGACCCTTGCCGCCGCCGCGGCCCTCACCGCCGCCCCCAAGGCCGAGGCCGCCGAGATCGTCGTCGCCGGCGGCTGCTTCTGGTGCGTCGAGGCGGATTTCGAGAAGGTCCGCGGCGTGTCCGAAGTCGTCTCGGGCTACACCGGCGGCACGACCGACAACCCGACCTACGACCAGGTGACGGGCGGGGATACCGGCCACTACGAGGCCGCGCGCATCGAGTATGACGAGGATGCGGTCAACGCGCGCCAGCTCTATGACCTGTTCTTCCGCTCGATCGACCCGTTCGACGCGGGCGGCCAGTTCTGCGACCGCGGCGACAGCTATCGCAGCGCGATCTTCGTCGACGGCCCCGAGGAGCGCCAGGCCGCCGAGGCCGCGAAGGCCGCCGCCGAGGAAGAGCTGGGCCGCGAGATCGTCACGCCGATCCTCGAGCTGGACGAGTTCTACCTGGCCGAGGATTACCACCAGGATTACTACAAGAGCACCGAGCGCACGCTGACGCGCTTCGGCTATATCGACCGCGCCGACGCCTACGAGCGGTACCGCGAAGGCTGCCGCCGCGACCAGCGCGTGCGCGAGATCTGGGGCGACGACGCGCCCTTCATCTGAGGTCGTTTAGAACGACAGGTCCTGGACCTCGCGCAGGTCCGGGATCACGTCGGCGGTGCCGTGTCGCGTGACCATCAGCGCCGCGGCCTTGATCGCCAGCCCGATCGCCTGCGCCATCGGCTGGCCCCGATCCAGTCCCGCCAGAAGGTAACCGGTGAACGTGTCGCCCGCCCCTGTGGTATCGAGGGCCTCGACCTTCAGCGCATCGAAATGGCGGAGCGTGCCGGCGTCGGTGTCGTACCAGTCGCAGCCCTTGGCGCCCTGCGTCACCACCACGTCGCGCACCGGCAAGGCCTGAGGCTGCATGCCGGTGGCTTCGGCCAGTTGCGCCGCCTCGACCGCGTTCAGGACCAACAGGTCCAGCAGCGGCATCACCGCGGCCACGGCATCGGCGTCGAAGGGGGCCGCGGCGTAAGCCACGCGCATGCCCCGGGCCGAGGCCATCTCGGCCCCCTCGCGCTGCGCGTTCGTCTCGTTCTGGAAGACGAAGATGTCGCCGTCACGCGCCTCGGCCAGCGGGGTGGCGAGGTGCTCGGCCGTCAGCGCGTGGTTCGCGCCGGGCTGCAGGACGATCGCGTTCTCGCCCGCGCCGTCGACCATGATGATCGCGTGACCGGTCGGAGCGTCCACCGTGAGCACGTGGCGCGTGTCCACGCCGTACTCCATCAGTCGCTCGACCGCCCAACCGCCGTCGGCACCCACCGCGCCCAGGTGCACGCAACGCGCCGCGGCGCGCGCCGCGGCGACCGACATGTTGGCGCCCTTGCCCCCCAGCCCGCGCGAGAAGCCGGTCGCGGCCAGCGTCTCGCCCGGTGCGGGCAGGTGCGGCAGGCGATAGACCAGGTCCGCGTTGATCGAGCCGAGGTTGAAGATGGTCATGCCGCCTACCCGACCTTGCAGGCGGCGAGCACCGCCATGTTCAGGATGTCGTTCGCGGTCGAGTTCGACGAGCAGATCTGGATCGACTTGTCGACGCCGGTCAGGATCGGCCCGATCACCGTGGCGCCCGCAAGCTCCTGCATCATCTTGACCGAGATCGACGCCGAATGCCGCGCCGGGACCACCAGGATGTTTGCCGGCCCGGTCAGGCGCTGGAACGGGTACGCCTCTTGCGCGCGGGTGTTCAGCGCCACGTCGGCGGTCATCTCGCCCTCGTACTCGAAGCTCACGCCGCGGGCGTCCAGCACATCCGGCGCAAGGTGCATCTTCTCGGCGCGCTCGGACACCGGGTAGCCGAAGGTCGAGAAGCTGACGAAGGCCACGCGCGGCTCGAGCCCCAGGTGCCGGGCCACGCCGGCCGCGCGTTCGGCGATCGTGGCGAGGTCGTGCTCGTTGGGCCATTCGTGCACCAGCGTATCGGCCACCAGCACGATCCGCCCCTTGTGCAACAGCACCGTCACGCCTGCGGCGCCGTGCTTGGCGTCGGCGTCGAAAACGTGGTTGATCAGCTCCATGACATGCGCCGACTTGCGCGTGGCGCCCAGGATGAGCCCGTCGCCATGCCCATGCGCCAGCATCAACGCGGCGAAGACGTGCCGGTCGCGCGCGGCCAGCCGGTGCACGTCGGTCCGGTCGAGGCCCTTGCGCTGGCCGCGGGCGTAGAGGAATTCCTTGTAGGTCTCGAGATGCGGCGTGTTGGCTGCGTTCACCACCTCGATCTCGGCCACCGCGTCGGCCAGGCCCGCGGCCTCGAGCTTGGCCTTCACGTCGGCCTCGCGGCC
>NZ_JBELMH010000050.1:0-17194 GCF_042096055.1 Citreimonas sp.
ATGAGCCTGCAACTGCTTGCGCACTACACGTCCTTCGACCAGTCGCAATTCGACGACCACGCGGAATCGCGCGGCCAGGCGGGGCTGACCCTGCTGCAGCGCTGGAAGGCCGACGACGGCAGCCAGTGGGCGCTGTTCTCGGTCAACGACCAGGGCAAGGCCGCCGATTGGCTGGACCGCGAGGGCGCGCTGGATCACGGGCCTTCTGCGCATCACTTCCTGCGGACCGTGTAGGATGACGCGCCCGGCGGGAAGGCCAAGCGAGGGCTATCGCCGCGCGATCGCCGCGCGCCGCGCCTTTTCGCTGCCGGGCTACGTGACGCTGGCGCAGGCGGGGTTCGACGGCGACTACGTCAGCCCGATCCAGATCGAGGCGGGCAACCTGACCGGGCCGATGCTGATCTCGAAGGACTGGCTGGACGCGCCGTCGGCCCGCGCCAACCGCGCCGAACTGGAGCGTCGCGGCACCCTGCCCGGAATCGTCTACAACCGCGTGATCGACCGCGTGCTGGCGCTGCTGGGGCTTAGCCGGTCCGACATCTACATCACGCCGGTCTTCCACCTGCTGGTGCCGCGCCGGTCGAGTCCGATCCCGGCCGCCCATGCGCGCGCCTGCTTCGACGCGGTGGGCCGGCACGAATTGCTGGGCCGCCGCCCCGTGGCACTTGGTCACGACGCGGCGCGCGTCCTGCAACATTTCGCCATCCCGCACGTTGCGACGATCCACCCCTCGCGCCGGGGCCTCGGCCTCGAGGCTCGCGCGGCGCGCATCGCCCACGCAATGGAGGCAGCATGACCCATCAACCCGTCCACATCCCCGACGGCGCACCCGACCTGAAGGTGATGAAGGAGGCCAGCCGCGCGGGCCTGAAATACCGCCTGCTGATCGACGCCGACGGCGGTCCCAGCAGCGACCTGTGCCAGGGCCTGTTCTACATCGAGGACGGCCACGCGGAATCGCCGCATCACCACGACATCCCCGAGACGATCCACGTGATCGAGGGCAAGGGCTTTGCCATCCTCGGCGACAAACGCCAGCCGCTGTCGCCCGGCGACGCGCTGTTCATTCCCGCGGGCCTCGTCCACGGCTTTGAGGCGCCCGAGGCCATGACGCTGCTGTTCAGCTTCCCGGTCGACCGCTTCGCCGACGTGGCCTATCACGACGCGGACCAGACATGACCACCGAACTTACCGTCCTGACGCTGGCGGGCCTGCTGCAGGTCCTGCAATTCGCGGCGATGTCGATCCCCGCGAACCTCGAACTCGGCCCCGGCAAGACGATGGGCCCGCGCGACCGCGCGCGGCTGGGCGGCGCGCTCGAGGACCAGGTTAGCGTGGGGACGGCGCGGCTGTACCGCGCGCTCAACAACCACTTCGAAGGCCTGATCCTGTTCACGCTGGCCGTCGTGGTGGTGACGCTGGGCGGCGCCGCAAGCCCGCTGACCGCCGCCTGCGCCTGGATCTACCTGATCGCGCGCGTGGCCTACGTGCCCGCCTACTGGCTGGGCCTGACGCCCTGGCGGTCTATCATCTGGGTCGTGGGTTTTGCTGCCACGGTGCTGATGCTGCTGGCCGCGCTGTTTTCCGGGGCCGGCGCATGACCGTGCCCTGCCCCGCGCCCCGTTTCCGCTTCGCCGCATGCGCGCCCGTTGCATGCCCCGCGCGCGCATGGGATGAGCCCCCGCAGCGCTAATTCCGATTTTCGACAGGAGATCCCCATGGCCTCATACGACGTCATCGTCATCGGTTCCGGCCCCGGCGGCTACGTGGCCGCCATCCGCTGCGCCCAGCTGGGCCTCAAGACCGCCTGCGTCGAGGGGCGCGACACGCTGGGCGGCACCTGCCTGAACGTGGGCTGCATCCCCTCGAAGGCGATGCTGCACGCCACGCACCAGCTGCACGAGGCGCAGCACAACTTCGAGAAGATGGGCCTGAAGGTCGGCAGCCCCAAGGTCGACTGGTCGCAGATGCTGACCTACAAGCAGGAGACCATCGACACCAACACCAAGGGCATCGAGTTCCTGTTCAAGAAGAACAAGATCGACTGGCTCAAGGGCTGGGGCTCGATCCCCGAGGCGGGCAAGGTCAAGGTCGGCGACGAGGTCTATGACGCGAAGAACATCATCGTGGCGTCCGGCTCCGAGCCCAGCAGCCTGCCCGGCGTCGAGATCGACGAGAAGGTGGTCGTCAGCTCGACCGGCGCGCTGGAGCTGGGCAAGATCCCCAAGAAGATGGTGGTGATCGGCGCAGGCGTCATCGGACTGGAACTGGGCAGCGTCTATGCGCGGCTTGGTGCCGAGGTGCAGGTGCTGGAATTCCTCGACACCGTGACGCCGACGATGGACGCCGAGGTGCAGAAGACCTTCCAGAAGATCCTCAAGAAGCAGGGGCTGAACTTCACGCTGGGCGCGGCCGTGCAGGGCGTCGAGGCCGCCAAGGGCAAGGCCACTGTCACCTACAAGCTGCGCAAGGACGACAGCGAGCACAGTCTCGACGCGGACGTGGTGCTGGTTTCGACCGGCCGCAAGCCGTTCACCGACGGGCTGGGCCTCGAGGCGCTGGGGGTCGAGATGTCGGACCGCGGCATGATCAAGACCGACGACCAGTGGCGCACCAACGTGAAGGGCATCTACGCCATCGGCGACGCGGTCGCGGGCCCGATGCTGGCGCACAAGGCCGAGGACGAGGGCATGGCCGCCGCCGAAGTGATCGCCGGCAAGCACGGCCACGTGAACTACGGCGTGATCCCCAGCGTGATCTACACCCACCCCGAGGTCGCCGCCGTCGGCAAGACCGAGGAGGAGCTGAAGAAGGAAGGCCGCGCCTACAAGGCCGGCAAGTTCAGCTTCATGGGCAACGGCCGCGCCAAGGCCAACTTCGCCGCCGACGGCTTCGTCAAGATCCTGGCCGACAAGGAAACCGACCGGATCCTCGGCGCGCACATCATCGGGCCGATGGCCGGCGACCTGATCCACGAGATCTGCGTCGCGATGGAGTTCGGCGCGGCGGCCGAGGACGTGGCGCTGACCTGCCACGCGCACCCGACCTATTCCGAGGCCGTGCGCGAGGCGGCGCTCGCCTGCGGCGACGGCGCGATCCACGCCTGACCACGAAAGCGGCCCGCCGCGGGCGGGCCGTCCTTTCGCGCTTCTTTGGTCCTCAAATATCCCGGGGTGAATTGGGCCGCAGGCCCAAGAGGGGCAGAGCCCCTCCCCCGTCCCCGCCCTAGCGCGCGTCCGGGCGGAAGCCGGCCTCGGCCATCAGCGCGTCGGAACTGGCCTCGATCTCGGATTCGAGGCGCAACAGGAAGGTCTTCTTGTCCAGTCCCGGCGGGATCTCGGGCAGGAACTCGACCACAGCGGTGCCGGGCTTGCGCAGGATGCCGCGGCGTGGCCAGAACAGGCCCACGTTGGTGCCCGCGGGCACGCAGGGCTGACCCAGCGCGCCCATCTGCTGATAAAGCGCCGACGTGCCCACCTTGTAGGGCGCCTTGACGCCCGGGGCGACGCGCGTGCCCTGCGCGTAGATGATCAGCTGGCCGGGCTCGGCCGCGCCGCGCGCCACGTCCTCGGACATCTTGCGGATCGCCTGGCCGCGCTTGCCGCGATCGACCGGCACGCAGCCGATGCGCAGCGCGTATTGGCCGATCACGGGGGCGTACATCAGCTCGCGCTTCATGATGAACTTGCCGGCGGGCACGGCGCCGAAGATCAGGATGATGTCGAGAAAGCTCTGGTGCTTGGCGGCGATCAGCACCTCGCCCGCGGGGGGCGTGCCGCGGACCTCGGTGCGCAGGCCGACCATCCAGGACGCGGTCCAGCGCACCCAGCGGCAGAAGTTCAGGCACGCCGAACGCGCACCCCGGCGCGAGACCAGCGCCCAGGGCAGGAAGACGATGCCCAGCACCGCCATCGCGACGTACATCTGGATCACGAAGACCAGCGACCGCAGCCATTGCACCATCAGCTCAACCCTCCAAGGACGCGCCGCGCGGCGCTGCGCGTCGCCGCCCAGGCGACCAGCGCGGCGAGCGGCGGAAACAGGACCGGCAGCGCCCAGTGCCAGCCGGCAAAGCGCAGGTCGGTCAGGAACCCGCCGGCCTCGCCGCCCGAGGGCATCAGCGCCACCGCGACGACGCCCAGCACCGTGCCCACCGCAGCACCGGTCAGCGTCCGCAGGGTGAAGCGGCGCACGAAGGCGCCGGCGATGTAGGCGTCGGTGGCGCCGACCAGCCGCAGCACGGCGATCACCTGCGCGTTGGCGGCCAGTGCGGCGCGCGCGGCCAGCGTGACCATCGCCGCGGTGACCGCGCCGATCAGCGCGATCGCGGCCCAGCCCAGCAGGCGCAGGCGCGAGGCGGCCTCGATCAGCGGACGGCGCCAGCGGTCGTGGGTGTCGAGCACGGCGCCCGGCACCTCGGCCTGCAGGCGCAGGCGCAGCCCGTCCGGGTCGAACCCGTCGGCGGTTTCCTCGATCGCGATCAGGCGCGGCACCGGCAGGTCGTCGACCGGCAGGTCGGGGCCGAACCACGGCTCGAGCAGGGCGCGCTGTTCATCGTCGTCGAGCGCGCGGGCCGAGGCGATGCCGGGCGTCTGCTGCAGCAGGGTGAGCGCGGTGCGCGTCTGGTCGGCCATCTGCCCCTCGGGCGCCGAGATGCGCAGCGTGGCGCTGCGGGCCAGCGCGGCATCCCATTCCTCGGCCAGCCGCCCGGCGGCCAGCGCCAGCGCCAGCGTGAACACGGCGAGGAGAGCCATCGCGGCGGCAGTGAACAGCACCAGCGACGCGGTGAAGCCCGAGGGCGGCACCACCCGGTCGGCGCCGGGATCGGCGCGCAGGGCGTTGCGCGGGCTCACAGGTCGGCCCCCGCGGCCTGCAGCGTGCCGCCGGACAGGCGCAGCACGCGCGCCTGCACCTGCGCCTTGGCGGCGCGGATCAGCATCAGGTCGTGGGTGGCGATCATCACGGTCTTGCCCATGCCGTTGAGCGCGATCAGCAGGTGCAGCAGGCGCTGCGACATCTCCCAGTCGACGTTGCCGGTGGGCTCGTCCGCCAGGATCACCTCGGGCGACAGGATCAGCGCGCGGGCAAGTGCGGCCCGCTGACGCTCGCCCCCCGACAGTTCCGGCGGGAAGGCATGCGCGCGCGCGCCGAGGCCGACCCAGGCCAGCAGGTCGTCGAGGTTGCCCTGCTGGTCCTCCATCACCTGCCCCGAGACCGTGAGCGGCAGGGCGATGTTCTCGATCACCGGCAGGTGGTCGAGGAACCGGCAATCCTGGTGCACCACGCCGATGCGGCGGCGGGCCAGCGCGATGCCGTCGCGCGGCAGCGTGGCGAGGTCCTCGCCGAACAGGTGCATCTGCCCGGCGGTGGGCTTGAGCGCGCCGTAGCACAGTTTGAGGAACGTGGTCTTGCCCGCGCCCGACGGCCCGGTGAGGAAGTGGAACGATCCCGGCGCCAGCGTCAGCGTCAGGTCGCGCAGCAACGGCGCGTCGCCCTTGGCGCCGTAGCTGTAGGCCACGTTGTCCAGCTCGATCACGTTCGCCCGCCCCGCCGTTCCGGTGGCACTGTCATGCCGCAGCGTGGTCCGGGTTGCAATCCGGCCACGCCGCGGAAACGGGGGTTTTCCCGCCTTCCGCCGCAGCGTATCGTGCCGCGAAACCGCAGCGTTGGAGGCGGTCTTGGAGACGGCGACGTGAGCAAAATCCGGCTGGTCTGTCCGCAATGCGGGGCGCGCTACGACGTCCCGCCCGAGGTCATTCCCCCCGAGGGGCGCGACGTGCAATGCTCGCATTGCACGCATACCTGGTTCCAGCGGGCCGAGACCGTGCAGCCGGCGCCGCAACCGCGCGAGGCCGCCGCGCCGATGGCGCAGGTCGCGCCAGCCGAACGCGAGGACTCCGAGACGGTCTGGCCCGGCACCGAAGAGGCTCGGGCAGACGCCGATCGTGCCGCACCGGTCGCGGACGACGACGATACCGACGAGGACGATCCGGTCTGGCCCGGCACCGTTCCGGCGGCGACGGGCGCGCCCGAACCCGCGCCGGTCCAGCCGCGCAGCCTGCCGCCCGAGGTGACCGAGGTCTTCCGCCAGGAGCGCGAGCACGAGGCGCGGCAGCGCGCGCAGTCCGCCCCGATCGAAAGCCAGCCCGACCTCGGCCTGACCGAGCCGCCCAACGACGCCGAGGCGCGCCGCGCCCGCGCCGCGCGCGAGCGGATGGCCTTCGTGCGCGAGGCCGAGACGCCCGCCACGCCGCCGCCTGCCTTCGTCTCGACCGGGCCGACGGGCTCGCGCCGCGACCTGCTGCCGGATGTCGAGGAGATCCGTGAGACGCTGCGCGGCAGCGACCGCCACGCCCGCCCCGAGCGGCCCGCGCGCCCCGGCAGGCCCGAGCGTCCCGAACCGCAGCCCGAGCCGCGCGAAAGCGGCCGTGGCGGGTTCCTGCGCGGCTTCGTGCTGGCGGTCACCGTCGGCGCGATAGCCGCCGCCATCTACGTCTCGGCGCCGCAGATCATCGCGCAGCAGCCGCAGGCCGCCGCCCTGCTGACGCCGTATGTCGAGGCGGTGGACAACGCGCGGCTTTGGCTGGACGGCGCCGGTGCGGATATCCGCGCCGCGCTGGGTGCCCTCGCCTCCTGACCGCGCGGATTTTCACCCATGCCCGGGGGCCGTGCATTGCCGCCGCCGCGCGCGCGTGGCTTACTGATCGCAACGAGTGCCGAAAGGAGAGATTTCCATGGACGGAGCGCTGACGCAGAACGACCTGAGCCACGTGGTGGATGCCGACAAGGCGCATGTCTGGCACCACCTGATCCAGCACAAGCCCTTCGAGACGACCGACCCCAACATCATCGTCGAGGGCAAGGGGATGCGCGTCTGGAACCAGACCGGCAAGGAGCATCTCGATGCCGTGTCAGGCGGCGTCTGGACCGTGAACGTGGGCTACGGCCGCGAGCGGATCGCCAAGGCGGTCTACAACCAGCTGATCAAGCTGAACTATTTCGCCGGTGCCGCGGGTTCGGTGCCCGGCGCGCTGTTCGCCGAGAAGCTGATCTCGAAGATGCCCGGGCAATCGCGCGTGTACTACTGCAACTCGGGGTCCGAGGCGAACGAGAAGGCGTTCAAGATGGTCCGCCAGATCGCGCACAAGCGCTACGGCGGGAAAAAGCACAAGATCCTGTTCCGCGACCGCGACTATCACGGCACCACGATTGGCTGCCTGTCGGCCGGCGGCCAGGACGAGCGGAACGCGCAGTACGGCCCCTTCGCGCCGGGCTTCGTGCGAGTGCCGCATTGCCTGGAGTACCGCAAGCACGAACAGGACGGCGCGCCGCAGGACAATTACGGCGAATGGGCCGCGGACCAGATCGAGAAGGTGATCCTGGCCGAGGGGCCGGACACGGTGGGGGCGCTCTGCCTCGAGCCGGTGACGGCGGGCGGCGGCGTGATCGCGGCGCCCGACGGCTATTGGCCGCGCGTGCAGGAGATCTGCCGCAAGTACGACATCCTGCTGCACATCGACGAGGTCGTCTGCGGCGTGGGCCGGACGGGCACGCACTGGTTCGGCTACCAGCATTACGGCATCCAGCCCGACATGGTGACGATGGCCAAGGGCGTCGCCTCGGGCTATGCGGCGATCGCGTGCCTGACCACGACGGAAGCGGTCTTCGACATGTTCAAGGACGACGCCGACGACCCGATGAACTACTTCCGCGACATCTCGACCTTCGGAGGCTGCACCGCGGGCCCGGCGGCTGCGCTCGAGAACATGGCGATCATCGAGGACGAGGGCCTGCTGGAGAACACGACCGAGATGGGCACGTACATGACGGACAAGCTGCACGCGCTGGCCGACAAGCACGCGGTGATCGGCGACGTGCGCGGCAAGGGCCTGTTCCTGGGCGCCGAGCTGGTGAAGGACCGCGAGACGCGCGAGCCGGTCGAGGAGGCACGCGTCAAGGCGGTGGTGGCCGACTGCATGAAGCAGGGCGTCATCATCGGTGCAACCAACCGATCGCTTCCCGGCAAGAACAACACGCTGTGCTATTCTCCTGCGCTGATCGCGACGAAGGACGACATCGACCAGATCGTCGATGCCACCGACGCGGCGCTGGGCCGGGTTTTCGGCTGAACGGTGCGGGAGCGCGTCCCGGCGCGCTCCCCTCGCCGCCAAATGTTAACGGAATAGCAAAACATCGCGGTCACAACCGGCTGGTGGCGCGGCGTCGCGTCGCCTGAACAGGGGAAGTCCGTGCCCGCGAAGTATCCAAGCTATCCCTACGCCGAAGTGATCGCCTGCGATTTCGACGACGCCCAGATCGCGGACACCGTCGACGACCTGCTGTCGCAGAACAAGGCCGTGAACGTGAGCGACGGCAAGCCGCTGGACGGGCTGTGCCGGGCGCTGAACGTGGACTTGGAGTATTCGCCGCCACCCTACGACCTGGTGCTGGACGTGCCGCTGGATCGCAAGGCGGTCATCTGGCTTCCGCGCGACGGCAAGCTGCGGCATGACCGCATGGCGACCGCGATCGCCATCGGCCACTGGATCCTGCACGTGCCCGTCACGCGCGAGGCCTTTCCCCGGCACGGTGTGCAGGCCGTCCGCCGACCCTCGGACCCGAAGGCGCTAATCGAGGCCCGGCATTTCGCCTTCGCCCTGCTGATGCCCGAGCCGCAGTTCCGCAACCTCTGGTACGAAGGCAAGGCCAGCCTCGTCGCCGAAGCCCTGTGCGTGCCGACGCAGGCCGCCTACGAGCGGGCCAAGCTGCTGGACCTGCATGCGGACGAGTCGGGGCACAAGTTCGAGTGGAAGGAACGCCCGCAGATCGCCACCGGCTTCTAGGGCAGCAGGCGCCCTTCCATCGCTCGCCCGGCGTCCGGCCTCATTCGCCGGGCTGGCTGGCGGGGCCGTATTCGCGCTCGGCCTCGTCGCCCTTCAGCAGTTCCTCGGGCGTGGGGCGCTTGCCGACGGTGATGTAGTCGATGTCCTCGTTGCGCAGGCCGATGACCAGCGCGGGGATCATCAGGAAAACCAGGCAGAAGATCGGCAGGCCGACCACGGTGATGACCTGCTGCAGCGCGGTCAGGCCCGCCTGGCCGGCCAGCATGATCAGAAGCGCCGCGATCGTGCCCTCGGCGATGCCCCAGAACAGGCGCTGCTGGACAGGGCCGGCATGCGCCTCGCCCGTGCAGAGCATGTCCACCACCAGCGACGCGCTGTCCGACGAGGTGGCGAAGAAGATCGCCACGATCAGCACCGCGAAGCCCTGCAGGAAGGTCGTGAAGGGGAAGTTCTCGAGGAAGGCGAACATCGCAAGCGGGATCGAGTCCGCGACCGCCTGGCTGAGCTGGCCCGCGGCCTCGCCCATCTGCTCGCGGGCGCCGGCGCCGATGCCGTCGAAGGCCATCGCCTGCCAGCCGAAGATGCCGAACCAGACCAGCGTGAACAGCGACGGCGCGAAGAGCACGCCCAGCACGAATTCGCGGATCGTGCGCCCCTTCGAGATGCGGGCGACGAACAGGCCCATGAAGGGCGACCACGTCACCGTCCACGCCCAGTAGAAGACCGTCCAGTTGCCCTGCCAGCCCCAGTCGTCGCCCCCGGGCGTGACGTTGGCCAGCATGTCGTTCCAGAACGCCAGGCGCGGCAGGTTCGACAGGTAGAGGCCAGCGGTCTCCACGATCCCGCGCAGCAAGAGCAGGGTCGAGCCGGCGATCAGCACGAAGACCATCAGCGCCACGGCCATGCCGATGTTGAGGTTCGACAGGAACTTCACCCCGGAATCGAGACCGGCGACGATCGAGGTCACGGCCACGGCGGTCAGCGCCGCCACGATCAGGATCTGCACGAAGGCGCCGGTGCCCACGCCGAAGAGCTCGTCGAGGCCGGCGGCGATCTGCGAGGCGCCGAGGCCCAGCGACACCGCGACGCCGAACAACGTGCCGAGGATGGCGACCACGTCGATCGTCTTGCCCCAGGGGCCGTAGATGCGGTCGTGCAGCAGCGGGTAGAAGACCGAGCTCACCCGCACCGGCAGGCGATAGCGGTAGATGAAATAGGCGAAGGCCAGGCCGGGCAGCGTGAAGATCGTCCAGGTGTGCAGCCCGAGGTGGTAGAGCGAGATGCTGATCGCGTCCTGCGCGGCCTCGGGGGAATGCGGCTCGACCCCCGGCAGGGGCGGCGTGGCGAAGTGGCTCATGGGTTCGGCCACGCCCCAGAACATCAGCACCGTGCCGATGCCGCCGGCGAACAGCATGGTGAACCACGACACCGACGAATAGTCGGGTTTCGAATCGCGCCCGCCCAGCCGGATATGGCCGTAGCGGCTGGCCGCGATCCACAGAAGGAAACCCAGCCAGATGTTGACGCCGGCGATGAAGAACCAGCCGAGGTTGGACACGATCCATTCGCGGCCCGCGCCGAAGGCGTTGCCGATCGGGTCGGGCGCGATGATCAGGGCCAGGGCGAAGACCACCATGAAGGCCGCGGCCGAGAAGAAGATCACCGGATCCGTCTTCAGTCCGAGGCGGTTGGCGAGCCGGTCCAGGTCCATGGCGTGTCCTTTTCTGGGCGATGCCCGTGGCATCGGTGTCGGGATGCCCGGCGGTCTGGCCTTCAGCTTCAACCGGGTCACCATTTGCAACCAACGGTGGAAGACGGCGGTTCCTTGGAACGCGCAACATCCTGGAAAAAAACGAAAAGGGCCGCCCGAGGGCGACCCTTTCCATGGGCGCGGCGGCAGGCCGGCGCCCGGATATCGCGGCGTCGGCCGCGGGATCGTCAGCCGTTCACGCTGTCCTTGAGCGCCTTGGCGACGGTCACCTTGACCTGCTTGTCGGCCTCTTTCTTGAACTGCTCGCCGGTGGCGGGGTTGCGCACCATGCGCTCGGGGCGCTCGCGGCAGTAGATCTTGCCCACGCCGGGGAGGGTCACGGCGCCGCCGTTCGACACTTCCTCGGTGATCAGGCCGGTCAGCGCGTCCAGCGCCGCGCCCGCGGTCTTCTTGTCGGTGTCCATCTTGTCCGCCAGTGCGGCCACAAGCTGGGTCTTCGTCATCGGCTTCGCCATTTCAATGGTCTCCTTCACTGCCCGTCCCTATGGGCTCTGGTCCGGATTAAAACCGGATGTAGCGGGAAAACACAACAACTCGTGTCTTCGATGGTGCATCTTATGTGCATTTTGCGCCAAAAACCGCGCGTTACAGAAAGGCCGTTTCCTCGAAACTGCGCAACTTGCGGCTGTGGATCCGCTCCAGCGGCATCTCGCGGATGTGCTCCATGGCGCGAATCCCGATCATCAGGTGGCGTCCGACCTGCGTGCGATAGAAATCCGACGCCATCCCCGGCAGCTTGAGCTCGCCGTGCAGGGGCTTGTCGGACACGCACAGCAGCGTGCCATACGGCACGCGGAAGCGGAAGCCGTTCGCCGCGATCGTGGCGCTTTCCATGTCGAGCGCGATGGCGCGCGACTGCGACAGGCGCTGGACCGGGCCGCGCTGGTCGCGCAACTCCCAGTTGCGGTTGTCGACGCTGGCGACGGTCCCGGTGCGCATCACGCGCTTGAGGTCGTAGCCCGACAGCTGCGTCTCCTTCTCGACGGCCTGTTCCAGCGCGATCTGGATCTCGGCCAGCGGCGGGATCGGCACCCAGACCGGCAGGTCGTCGTCGAGCACGCGATCCTCGCGCAGATAGGCGTGGGCCAGCACGAAATCGCCCAGTGACTGCGAGTTGCGCAGCCCCGCGCAGTGGCCGACCATCAGCCAGGCATGCGGGCGCAGCACGGCGATGTGGTCGGTCGCCGTCTTGGCGTTGCTGGGGCCGACGCCGATGTTGACCAGGGTGATCCCCTGCCCGCCCTCGCGCTTGAGGTGGTAGGTCGGCATCTGCGGCATCCGCGGCGAGGCGGGCAGCGGCTGGTCGGGGCCGGTGATCTCGGCGTTCCCGGTGGACACGAAGCTGGTGTAGCCGCTTTCGGGATCGGCCAGCATGGTGCGGGCGAAGGTCTCGAACTCGGAGACGTAGAACTGGTAGTTGGTGAACAGCACGTGGTTCTGGAAGTGCTCGGGGTCGGTGGCCGTGTAGTGCGCCAGCCGCGCCAGCGAGTAGTCCACCCGCTGCGCCGAGAACAGCGCCAGAGGCTCGGCCCCGGCGGCGTCGGGCTGCGCCACGCCGTTGACGATGTCGTCGTTGGTGGTGTTGAGGTCGGGCACGTCGAAGACGTCGCGCAGGATGAAATTCGCGGCCCCCTCCTGCGGGACGCTGATGTCGGGAAAGTTCGCCACGGCGAAATGCACCGGCATCGGCGTGGCCGAGGGGCCGATCTGCACCGTCACGCCGTGGTTGTTGATCAGCAGGCCGATCTGCTGGGTCAGGTACCGCTCGAACAGCGCGGGGCGGGTCACGGTGGTGAAGTACGTGCCCGGCCCCGCCACGTGGCCGAAGCTGAGCCGGCTGTCGACCTGCACGTGGCTTTGCGTGACCAGCCGGATCTCGGGGTAGAAGGCGCGGTAACGCAGGCCGGGATCGCCGCTGGCCAGCGTCTCGACGAAGCGGTCGCGCAGGAAGGAGGCCGCGTCGTCGTAGAGCGCGCAGAGGCGTTTCACGGCCGCGCGGGCGTCGTCGAAGGATTCGGCGTCGGGTGTCTGTGGGGTGACGATCTGCGGCACGGCGCCGGGTTCCTGCATGGGCCTCTCCTGGATTTCGGCGCAGGTTGACAGCTTGCCATGACGCGTTCAACCTCGATCACAAGGTCAGAGGTGCTGACATGGATTTAGAGACCGTCGACGCCGCCGTTTTCGGGGCCGGCCTGCGGGGTTTGGGGCTGAACCTGCTGGTCCGCGACGTGCGCGCAGAGGCGGCGCGGCTGGCGGCGGTCTTCGGCATGCAGGCACACCGGGTGTCGGACGATTTCGCCATCATCGGCTACGGGCCGACGCTGTTCCAGCTGCACCACGACCGCACCTTCGCGTCCAATCCCGCTTTCGCGCTGCTGCCCGAGACCCCGCCCCGCGGCGGCGGGATCGAGCTGCGGCTCTATGACAGCGACCCGGACGCGGCGGTGGCCTTGGCCCCCGCTCACGACTTTTCGGTCCTGCAGCCGCCGACGAACAAGCCGCACGGCCTGCGCGAGGCGACGCTGCTGTGTCCCGACGGCTATGCCTGGGTGCCGTCGCGGCCGCTTCAATCCGGGCGGTCGATCGGTTAGGCTGCGCGCATCCTGACCCTGACCGGACGAATGCCATGAACGCCCCCAGCCCGCGCGCCAACCTCGACCACGTCGTCGAACGCACCGACCTTGCCGCCGCCTTCCGCTGGACCGCGCGTCTGAACATGCACGAGGGCGTCGCGAACCATTTCAGCCTGGCTATCGACGAGTCCGGCACGAAATTCCTGATGAACCCCAACCAGATGCATTTCGCGCGCATCAAGGCGTCGGACCTGATCATGGTCGATGCCAACGACCCCGAGACGCTGAACCGCCCCGGCGCGCCCGACCCAACCGCCTGGGGGCTGCATGGCGGGCTGCACCGGCATTGCCCGCATGCGCGCTGCGCGATGCACGTGCATTCGGTCCACGCGACGGTTCTGGCCTGCCTGCAGGACAAGCGCCTGCCGCCGATCGACCAGAACTGCGCGACCTTCTTCAATCGCATCGCGATCGACGAGAATTACGGCGGGCTGGCCTTCGAGGAAGAGGGCGAGCGCTGCGCGCAGCTGCTCGACGATCCGAAGAAGAAGGTGCTGGTGATGGGCAACCACGGTGTGATGGTGATCGGCGACAGCGTCGCGGACACGTTCAACCGCCTGTACTACTTCGAGCGCGCGGCCGAGACCTATATTCGAGCATTGCAGACGGGCCGGCCGCTGTCGGTGCTGTCGGACGAGATCGCCGAGAAGACCGCCCGCGAACTCGAGGAATACCCCGAGCAGGACGCCCGGCACCTGGCCGAGTTGCGCGCGATCCTGGACGCCGAGGGATCGGATTACGCGGCCTGACGTCTGGCGCGGCCGTTACGGCGAGGGGCCCTGCCCCTCGCGCTCACCGGGCTAGTTTCAAGCAGAAGAAGCCCGTGCGCGGGATCGTCCCCGCACGGGCGCGTGGCCTCAGCGCAGGCCGGTTTCTTCCAGCAGGCCGGCGCGCTTGGCCTCGGGGTAGTAGCCCTTGGCGTAGAGGAAGATCGCCTCGTCGGGATCGCCCTCGGACACCAGGTACGCGCCGCGCAGGTATTTCAGCGCGTATTGCAGGTTGACGTCGGCCTGCAGCAGATCCGTCGGCTGGCCCTGGAAGCCCATCGAGCGGGCGGTCGCGGGCAGGATCTGGAGGAGGCCGTAATAGGGCCCGTTGCGGGCTCCGGGGCGGTGAGTGCTTTCGCGGATCGCCAGGCGGTGCACCAGGCTGCGCGGGATCTCGTAGTGGTCGGCCCACTTGTTGATCGACGCGCGCAGCGCGGGCGTCTCGTTGGGGTGGAGGGGTGTCTCCACCATGGACCTCGACACCGTGTCGACCTTGCCCGGCCGTTCGGTGGCGGGGCCATAGGAACAGCCCGCGGTGAGGGCCAGGAGAAGGGTGCAGGCGGCGATGCGTGTCAGCATGCGAACGGCTCCGGTTGTGGCGCGCCATAGCGGTAGACCGAAAGCGCCGCGCCGTGCCACCGCCGCGTGCCGGGCATAGGCGGAGGCTTGCCCACCGGGGGCGGCGATCGGCGGAATAGGCGCCTGTCGGCGGGGTTTGAGGGCGATCTGGCGCGTTTCAACCCCGGGAAAGGCGCGCGAACCATCGCCGAGCGCACGCGCTACGGCCGTGACCCCGGCGCGTGGCGATTCGTTTCTGCGGCGTCCGGGCATTCAGCCGGTGCCGCGCGGATAATCGAAACGCTTGCAAAACGCCGCGCCGGCAGGCACCACAAGGACATGCCCGGCACGCTGCTCTCCCTCGGCCACGGATATTCGGCCCGCGCGCTCGCCCGGCGGCTGCTGCCGCAGGGCTGGACCGTGATCGGCACCACGCGCGACCCGTCGAAGGCCGACCGGCTGCGCGACGAGGGCGTCGAGGCCATCGAGTGGGACCGCGAGGCGATCGCCGAGGCGGTCGGCCGCGCGACGCATGTCCTCGTCTCCGCGGGCCCGGACGAAGACGGTGACCCGTCCCTGCGCATCGCCCGCGATGCGATCGAGGCGCGGATACCGGAGCTGTGGTGGGTCGGCTACCTGTCCACCACCGGCGTCTACGGCGACCACCACGGCGCCTGGGTGGACGAAGCGACGCCGCTGACGCCCGGCACCGACCGCGGCATCGCCCGCGTCGCCGCCGAGGCCGAATGGGGCGCGATCCCGCACCTGCCGCTGCACGTCTTCCGACTGGCGGGCATCTACGGCCCCGGCCGCGGCCCGTTCGCGAAGGTCCGGCGCGGCACCGCGCGGCGCATCGTCAAGCCGGGGCAGGTCTTTTCGCGCATCCACGTGGACGACATCGCGCAGGTGCTCGAGGCGTCGATCCACCACCCGAACCCGGGCGCGGTCTACAACGTCTGCGACGACGATCCGGCCCCGCCGCAGGACGTCATCGCGCATGCCGCGGACCTGCTGGGCGTGCCCCGACCGCCCGAGGTGGCATTCGAGGATGCCGAGATGAGCCCGATGGCGGAAAGCTTCTACGCGGAATCGAAACGCGTCGCGAACGACCGGATCAAGGAAGAGCTGGGCGTGACGCTGATGTACCCCGATTACCGCGCGGGCTTGCGCGCCATGCTCGAGGCGCAGCGCAAGGAGTGACGCGCCTCGCGCTCAGGCGCGGCGGCTCAGCGATTCCACGCCCAGGACCTTCAGCACCTTCGCCTCGATATCCGCGGCGTTCAGGCCCGCCACGGCGTACATGTCGGCGGGGCTCGCCTGGTCGATGAAGATGTCGGGCAGCACCATCGAGCGGTATTTCAGCCCGGAATCGAAAACGCCTTCCTCGGCCAGCAATTGCGCGACGTGGCTGCCGAAGCCGCCGATGGCGCCCTCTTCCACGGTGATGAGCGCCTCGTGCTCGCGCGCGAGACGCAGGATCAGGTCGCGGTCGAGCGGCTTGGCGAAGCGCGCGTCGGCGATGGTCGGGTCGATGCCGCGCGCCTGCAGCGCCTCGGCGGCCTGGCGCACCTCGCGCAGGCGGGTGCCGAAGGACAGCAGCGCGACGCGCGAGCCCTCGTGGATCATCCGACCGCGGCCGATCTCCAGCAGCTGCCCGCGCTCGGGCATCTCGACGCCCTCGCCCTCGCCGCGCGGGTAGCGGAAGGCGATGGGGCCCTCGTCATGCGCGGCGGCGGTGGCGACCATGTGCTTCAGCTCGGCCTCGTCCGCCGCCGCCATGACCACGAAACTCGGCAGGTTCGACAGGTAGGCGACATCGTAGCTGCCGGCATGAGTGGCGCCGTCGGCGCCCACCAACCCCGCGCGGTCGATGGCGAAGCGCACCGGCAGGCGCTGGATCGCCACGTCGTGCACGACCTGATCGTAGCCGCGCTGCAGGAAGGTGGAATAGAGTGCCGCGAAGGGCCGCAGGCCGCCAGCCGCCATGCCGGCGCAGAAGGTCACGGCGTGCTGCTCGGCGATGCCCACGTCGAAGGTGCGGCTGGGATACCGCTCGGCAAAGAGGTCGAGCCCCGTGCCGTCGGGCATCGCGGCGGTCACGGCGCAGATGCGCGGATCGTCGGCGGCCAGGTCCATCAGCGCGCGGGCGAAGACCTTGGTGTAGCCCGGCGCGTTGCTGGGCGCCTTGGTCTGCTCGCCGGTGGCGACGTCGAACTTGGCCCGCGCGTGGCCGCGGTCATGCGCGTGTTCGGCGGCGTGATAGCCCTTGCCCTTCTTCGTGATCGCGTGGATCAGGATCGGCCCCTCGGCGCGCGCCTTCACTGTGCGCAGGACGGGAAGGAGTTGGTCCATGTCGTGCCCGTCGATCGGGCCCACGTAGCTGAAGCCCAGCTCCTCGAACAGCGTGCCGCCGACGGCCATGTGCTTGAAAAGATCCTTGGCGCGCTTGGCGCCTTCGCGGAACGGGCCGGGCAGCATGCTGACGGCGCTTTTCGCGGCGGCCTTGAGATCTTGGAACGGCGCCTCGGCATAGAGCCGGCTCAAGTAGGACGACATCGCGCCGGTGGGCGGCGCGATCGACATCTCGTTGTCGTTGAGGATCACGATCAGCCGCTTGCCCAG